>JAXVQY010000347.1:0-5154 GCA_037303805.1 bacterium
CTACCGATACGTGCTCGTGAAGTAGGGGGTGTGCGCGCACGGTGTCGGTCGATGGTTCCCGCGCGGCGGGAGCGGCCTCGGCAATCCGCACTATAAGAACGGGGCCAGCATCCTGCTGGTGGCCGTGGCCAACAACTACGGTCTGGGCGTCCCGCGCCGGGCGTTCATGGAATTGGCGGCGGAAAAAATCCGCAAGTGGTTCCCCGAGTACATGCGCACGGCCATGCCGGACGCGGAAGCGGGCAACACGGACATTCATGACGTGCTGGAAACCGCCGGGAGCGTCGGCACTGATCTGGTCAAAGAAGCTATCGCCGATGGGGATTGGGAAGAGAACTCAGAGGAAACCAAGCGCAAGAAGGGTTCGGACAAACCGCTGATCGATACCGGGGCCATGCGTCAGGCGGCGACATGGCAGGTGAGGGACAGGTCATGAGCATGTTGCCTATGGATTTTTCATCCGTCCTCGACTCGTTTTCCCGGCCCGTCATTGTGACGGACACCACCGGGGCGCACGTCAACGGGGTGTGGGTTGAAGACGGGCCGGGGACGACGCGCACCGTTTCCGCCATCGTCCTCGCCATGTCGTTCGAGGAGCTCCAGTTCTACGCCGAGGGGGACAGTTCCGCCGCGGGCATCACCCTGACCACGGACGAAGAGCTGTTTTTCACGGACATCAACGCGGAAGGGCTGGAGCGGCGTCAATCCTATGTCGAGTACGGGGGCTACCGTTTCCGCGTCGCCGGGACGGGGTTCATGCAAAAGAACACCTTGCATAACATCTACGCTTGCGTCCGGTACTTCGAATGAGCGGGCCTTTGGTAAAAACGCTGACCGTGAACGCGGTCAACACGCTGCTGGCGGACTACCTGACCTCCGTTTTCCAATGGGAAGCGGGGCGGGTAGTCGTCGAGACGCAGGCCGGGCCCCGCCCGCCGAGCGGCGTGTACGCGACGCTCTGGTGGAAAGGGCAGGAACTGCTCCAACAAGGGATGGGTGATTTCACCCTCCCGGAATCGCCGGAGGACGAGGGCGTCCAGTCCCTCGGCAACGAAGCGCTCTGTACGGTTCAGGTTTCCGTCCGGGGGCCGGACGCCTACAGCCTCGCCGGCGAAGCGCGGTACGGCCTTGAGGCTGCGGAACGCTTTTTCGACCTGTGGCGCGTCCTCGGGTTCGCCGGATGCGGCCCGGTGACCGATCTGTCCGGCCCGCTCGGCGGACGCATCCAGCAGCGCGCTTTCTTCGACATCACGTTTTACGCCCTGTTCGGCAGGCCCTACCCGCTGGAGTGGTTCGACACCTCACAGTGGGCCATCAACAACGAATCCCTGCAACTTCCCAAGGAGGAAGCCCCATGCCTGTGAGCCCTGTGGTCTGCCCGAAGGAACCCCTTTCGCGCGACCTCGACGTTTCGGTAAGCATCTCCCGCCCCATCACGGAGATCGCCACGGATATGACCATGATCTGTTTTGTGACTCCCGACGTGGAGTTCTCCGCCGGGAATGGGCGGGTGCAGTTCTTCAGCACGATGAAGGCCCTTTCCGCCGCCGTGCCCGCCAACAGCGCGGCCTATTGGGCCGGGAACGCCTTCTTCTCCCGAGACGACCGCCCGAAGACGCTGGCGGTGGGGCGCGTCTTCACCGAGCCCACGGCCGCCGAGCTGACGGGCGGGCAGGTCGCGCTTTCCGGCCTTGCGAACGTCACGGAAGGCGCGTTCGACATCGAGGTGAACGACGCGCTGGTGTCCGTCTCCGGGCTGTCTTTCGACGGCACGCCCACCATCGCCGAGGTCGCGGAAGCCCTGAACACGGCGATGGCCTCCAAGGGCGTCACCGTTGCGGCATCCGGCAATGCGCTCCGGCTCGTCACCGCGCAGGCCGGGGGCGGCGCGTCCCTCGGGTACGCCGCGGCGCCGTCTTCCGGCACGGACGTTTCCGCGCTGCTCGGGCTTACGTCCGCCAAGGCCGCAAGCAATATCCCCGGATACACGCCGGGCGATCTGGTTTCGGAGATCGGCCTTATCCAGACGGCGGCCCGGTGCTCTGGGAACGCGGTCTACGGCTGGGCCATTGACGCGCAATACCGCGACACCGACGAGCAGAAGGCCGTGGCGGATTGGGCGGAAGGGCAGAGCCCGGCCATCTTCGGGGCATGCACCAACGCGCCCAACGCCTACGATACCGCGAACACCACGAACATCGGCTACTATGCCATGAACAGCGGATACCGCCGCACGTTTACGTTCTACCACGACAACCCGCAGGTCTACCCGGAAATGTCCTATCTGGCGCTGGCCCTTTCGGTGAACTACGCCCTGAACAACTCCACGCTGACCATGAAGTTCAAGCAGCTTCCGGGCATCAGCACCGTGCCGTTGACCGAGACGCAGCTCGCCGCGCTGGAGTCCCGGCGCATCAATACCTACGTCTCCATCGGGAACACGAGTTCCGTCATCCGGGAAGGGGTGCAGGCCGCGTCGGACTGGTTCACCGATTCGCTCGTGAACCTCGACAACTACAAGGAAGAACTGCAGGTCGAGGTCTACAACGTGTTCCTGCGCAACAAGAAGGTGCCCTATACGCAGGCCGGGCAGAACCTGCTGGTTTCCGCAGCCGCCAAGATCAATCGGCGCTACACGGACAACGGGACATTCGCCCCGCGTGACGTCGAATCGGACAACACGGAGACGGGATACGACACGCTGCCCGCGACCTCCATCACTCCGGCGTCCGTCGCCGGGGCCACCATGTCGGAACGCGCGGCCCGCATCGCGCCGCCCATCGCCATCACCGCCTATGAGGCCGGGGCCTTCCATAGCGTGGCCATCGCCGTGTCCGTGTACAACTAGGAGCGCAGCACCATGAGAAAAGTCTACAATCAGAAGAATATGTCCCTCACCATCGACGGGGTGAACATTCAGGATTTCCACGAGGGAGCCACCTTCGTCTACACGTGGGACGGCGGCGAAGTGGACAAGACGCAGGGCACCGACGGCGCCGGGATCAACATCGCCACCAATCAGGGGGCGACTTTGCAGTTTACGCTCCGGGAGACGAGCCGGTCCATCAAGTTCCTGTCCGACCTGCGGCTGCGGCAGGAGAACGGCGGCGCGGGCGTGACCGTGGTGGCCCGCACGGGCGCGGACATCCTGCTGACCATGACTGAGGGCTATATCAGCCGACCCGGCCAGCTCTCCACGGGCGACAAGAAACAGGGTTCCATGCAGTTCACCATCACGTCCGCCGAGGACGAAACCGCAAACCTTTCTTCCTCGTCCGAACAGCTTCTTTCCTCACTGTTCTAACCTATTACCGACAGGAGCCTTTCCATGAACCATACCGGACTGGGGCGCTTTTCCCTTGATGGCGTCATCTACCGTTTCGAGGCCCTGAACCCGCTTGAGGCCATGCGTTTCGGCAACCGGGTGTTCAAGGTCTTCGGCCCCGCGCTGCTCTCCTTGGCGTCCGCGAAAAAGGACGGCGGGGAAATGGCGGGGGAGGGCGTGCTTGCGTCCCTTGCGCCCGCGCTTTCCGAGATGGATGAGGACAAGGTGTCCCTTCTTGTCGAGGAGGCCCTCCGGCGCTGCTACACGCCGCAGAACGAAGCCCTGCGCGACGAGGTCGTTTTCAACCGCTGGTTCATGGAGCACCCCGATCAGCTCTATGGCGCGGGGCTGCTCGCCGTCTGGCATCTGGTGAAGGATTTTTTTCCGAAAACGCTCGCTACGTTGAAAGTGCCCTCCCTGACGTAGCCGTAGACGGTGCCGTTTCCATCCCGGTTCCCGAGGGTTGGGAAGAGTACGCGGCCCTGAGCCGCATCGTCGGCGCGGGGCTGTGCCGCTATTCCAATCTGACTGACGGGACCCTTTCCATCAGCGGCTATTTCGACCTGCTGCGGCTGGCGGACTGGCGCGAGTACGCGGAAGCCTGCGCGCGGGCGCAAAAGGATTGAGCATGATTGCTGAAGAACTGGTGACGCTGCTCGGCGTGGAGCTTTCCCCCGGCGCAAAGGAGAAGTTGCAGGCGTTCGACAAGGGGCTGGATGCGGTCGTGTCCCGCGTCAAACAGGCTTCTGTCGTGCTCACCGCTGCGGCGGGCGGCATGGCTCTGTATTTTTCCAATGCGGTGAACGGCGCGGCGGACTTGCAGAGGCTTTCGGACACCACGGGCGTCAGCACGACCAAGCTGCAGGAATGGGCCTACGCCGCGAACGCGATGGGGGTATCCGCCTCCGCCGTGCAGTCCGACCTTGCGAAGATGGAGAAGCAGGCCCGCTGGACGGGCCGGACGCTGGAGAGCTACGCCAACCAATTCAAGGGGATGGATGCGGCCACGGCGAATATCTGGGGGGATGCCTACGGGCTCTCCCCTGAAACCGTGTTGCTGCTCCGGCAGGGGGCCGACGGCATCGCCAAACTCAAGGCGGAAGCCCACGACGTCGGCGCGATCATTCCCCCGGAAACCGTGAAGCGGGCATCGGAATTCAAGGCGCAGGTCGTCCAGATCACGACCATGATCCGGGGGATGGCAACCACGATTGCGCTGGCGGCGTTGCCGCAGGCGGAACGGCTGGTAGCTACGTTCAAAGGCTGGATTTCTGAAAACAGGGAATGGATACGGCTCGGCATTGGAAAAATCATCGAGGGCATGGGAACAGCCTTTGAGCGCGTGTGGAAGGCCGGGAAGCGGCTGCTTGATTGGATTAAGGATGCGTTGGGGCCTGTTGGGGATTTCTTCCAGAAGATCAACAAGGGCGTTGACTGGTCAAAGCTGCTGACCGGGGCTCTTGTTTTGCTTCTTGCTGTCTTTGCACCTTTGATTGCAAAAGTTGTATTGATTGGAGCTGCCTTTGCTGTTGCGAGTGCTATTGTCGAAGAGTTTCTGAGCTTTCTTGAAGGAAAAGATAGCGTCATCGGGCGGTTCTTGAAAGATTTTGAAGAACGCTTTCCGGCTCTTTTTGAACTTTTTAAAAAAATGGGAACATTTCTTAAGAATGATCTCGTTGATAAACTAGAGTCTATATCCGATCTTATGGGAAAAATTTTGGATATAGCGAATAAGCTTGTCGAAGCAAGTTCAAAAATTGCAGAAGGCGCAGCAGAATATTTGGGGATTGGGCCGTCGAAAGAGGAAAAAGAGCAAAGGGAACAGGCAT
>JAXVQY010000348.1:0-2639 GCA_037303805.1 bacterium
GCATGAAGATCTTGGCGGCCAGCAGATTGGAAACGATGAGACAGGTACAGAAAACGATGCCGAGCAACATGAACGTTGCCGAAAAGGAATGTTGTTTCATAGCTTGTTTTTTACGTGGTTTTCAAGCACACGGCGCTTGTTTTTAACGTGGTTCTCAAGCACACGGCTCAGGTGGGAGATCGGGGCCAGGGGACGAAATCGGAAAAACGCACCTCCTTCGGAAGGAAACCTGCAACAGGCCGGACTATGCCCCAAAGCAGGCGGCAAGGCAAACGCTTTCTCGAGGCGGGAAAAGATACGCTTCCCCGGCCGGAATCGCGTTCCGGAGACGGAAAATCTCTGCAAGTCCCCGACATTCTACAAAACAGTCACATCATCACCCCGCGCGTGACGCCGTCGCTCCGGCTTGACAGACAGGTTCTTTCATGGAAAAGAAGACAGGCAATCCGTTTTTTTCCGTTTTTGTCAAAGAAAGGGACCTTCCTGCAACCGGCGTCGTACGGAGCAGCATGCCGCCGGAACCGTTCCGACCCTCATCCCCGCCGCTGTTTCACAACGGCCTGCGTCCTTCGGAGGAGTTTTCATGAAATCACGCATCAGCCTGCCCGCACAGATGGCCATCGGCATGATACTCGGCGTCGTCGCCGGTCTCGCCGCGCCGTCCATGGGCTTCGACGTGGCATGGTTCAAGCCCATCGGCCAGCTCTTCATCAACCTCATCCGCATGGTCGTCGTGCCGCTCGTGCTGGCCACCATCGTGGCGGGCGCCGCCAGCGTGGGCGATCTCAGCAAACTGGGCCGTCTGGCCTCCAAGACGCTCATCTATTATTTCTGCACCACCGCCGTAGCCGTGTTCATCGGCCTCGTGTTCGCCAACATCATCAACCCCGGCGAAGGTCTCAGCCTCTCCACCGAAGGCCTCAAGGCCCAGAGCGTGCAGCAGGCTCCCCGCATGATGGACGTGTTCCTCGGCATCGTGCCCATCAATCCCATTGATGCCATGAGCAAGGGCAACATGCTCCAGGTCATCTTCTTCGCCATGATCTTCGGCTTCGGCCTCAGCGCCGTGGGCGAACGCGCCAAAACCGTGCTCTCCTTCTTCGAAGGCTGCGCCGAAGTCATGATCAAGGTCACCAACATGGTCATGGTCTACGCGCCCTTCGGCGTGTTCGGCCTCATCGCCTTCACCGTGGCCAGCCACGGCGCCGCCGTGCTCCTGCCCCTCGTCAAGGTCATCGGCGTCATGTACCTCGCCTGCGTGTGCCACGTCATCTTCTGCTACATGCCCCTCGTCAAGCTCTGCGGCCTCAGCATCCCGCTCTTCTTCCGCATGCTTGCCGCGCCCATGATCATTTCCTTCACCACCTGCTCCAGCGCCGCCGCCCTCTCCACCAACCTCATTCAGGTGCAGAAGCTCGGCGCCTCCAAGCCCGTGGCCTCCTTCTCCATCCCCCTCGGCAACACCATCAACATGGACGGCACCGCCGTGTACATGGGCGTCGTCGCCATCTTCGTGGCTGAACTCTACGGCATCCCCATGCCCTTCGATAAGCAGTTCGAAGTCATCCTCGTCGGCGTGCTCGCCTCCATCGGTACCGTCGGCGTGCCCGGCGCAGGCCTGCTCATGAGCTCCATCGTGTTCACCCAGGTGGGCATTCCGCTGGAAGGCATCGCCATCATCGCCGGCATCGACCGCGTGATGGACATGGCCCGCACCTCCGTCAACGTGCTCGGCGACGCCACCGGCGCCATCGTCGTTTCCCGCTGGGAAGGCGACCTCGATCCCGAAGCCGGAGCCCGCTTCGCCGCCGAAGAAGGCGACTGATCCGCTTCCCGACAAATACACAAAAAAAAGACTCCCTGTCTTCCGGGGAGTCTTTTTTCATGCCTTTTGCCGACCAAGTGACGCCGCCGGAGTGGCGCAGTCGCCCGTCAGCGCCAGACACACTGTACGGACTGCGGGACTTGCACGACGGGGGCGGCGTTGACGCCGCGAATGAATCGCGGCTACTTCGCCCCGTCGGCCCGGCCTTTCCTTTGTCCCCGCCCGGGTCACGCCCCCGCCCGTCAGCGCCAGACACACTGTACGGACTGCGGGACTTGTACGCTCGTGCGTCGCTGACGGCGGGAATGAATCCCGCCTGCTCCTTCCTCGCGGCCCGGCCGTCTGAAGACAGGCCGGGGGCCCCGGAGCGTTGTACAGACGGGAAAAGCCGGATACCCGAAGCGTTGTGCAGACGGGGAAAAACCAAGCATCCGGAACATTGCACGGACGAAAGAAACCATCCCTCACCACCGGCACGCCCCAAAAAAATCCTGTATCCCCTTCCTCAGACACTGTTGTTCCGACGCAGACGGAACAACAGTCGACCCGTGATCGGGTTCGGCAGAACACGATCACATTCTCAGGGATGAGGATCCCCCGGCCGATGAAAAGCACGCCGCGTCCGGCAGCCGCTCCCCGTCGGAAGGCGAAGCCTGACGACGAAACCAGGGGGGTGCGGGGGGAATTATTTCTGCCTTTCTCCCCGCCGGAGTCACGCCGTAGCCCGTCAGCGCAGGACACACTTTACGGACTGCGGGACTTGTACGCTCGCGCGTCGCTGACGGCGGGAGTGAATCCCGCCTGCTCCTTCCTC
>JAXVQY010000349.1:0-5069 GCA_037303805.1 bacterium
GAACGTTCCAGCGGGTAGCCGAGGGAAATGTTGATGCTCTTTTCCGGAATGTGGTGCAGCGTGGGCATGAGCAGCGAGTCGTGAGTGATGACCACGGCCCGGTTCTCCTCCCGGTGGGGATGATTTTCCAGCTCCTTTTTCAGTTCGAGCAGCTGGGAATGAAGGTCGTATCCCGCATGAAAATGAATGACCGGTTCGTTGTGTCGGCTTTCCCCGAATACTTCGCCCCGGGCCTTCCAGCGGGCGAGCCATTCCTTGTGTTCCGCGCAGCTCCAGTGACCGCCGCCGGTGAGAATGCCGGGATCGGTGTGCAGGCATACCTTTGCCCCGTGTTCCCACAGGTATCGGAAAAGGCGGTCTTCCGAACGGGTGAGTCGGACGAATCCGGCAAGGATCACGCTCTTGCCCTGAAGTTTCAGCGGCAGATCCGGAGAGGCTCCGGCGAGCTGCGCCGCATGCTGAAAGTCCATGCCGGGCGTGCTCAGGCCGCGGGCGCGCAGCAGCGTCCGCCAGCGTTCCTGAATGCGGCTGAGACTGCCGAGCAGCGTGACGGCGTAGGGCGCAACCATGTCGTCCACGTGGAGCAGGTCTTCGGCCTCCACCATGTGACCGGCGCATTCGTCGAGAAGATGCGCCAGGCGGACGCCCCACGGAAAGAAACGCGCCATGCCGTCGCCTTCGCCCAGACTTTTGGCCAGGGCGGCCAGAGGACTGCCTTTTTTTTCGCCGGCGCTGATGTCCTGAAGGCATTGCTTGAGCACGGCCACCTGATCCAGCGTTCCGGCCATGCGCGGCACGGAGCGCGTCCAGCTTTCCAGACAGGTCTGAACGAGCTGCGAGGCGTTGATGATGCGCGGCAGAAGCAGCGGTTTGTCCGCTTCCCTGCGATAGATGTCGAGAAGGTATCGCTTCGGTCGGTTGAGCGGAAAGACGATGACGGCCCTGCCCGGACGGCCGCCGGTCATGTCGTCGGCAAGTTCGTGAATGCGCTGCATGAAGTCGTCGTCCCAGGGCACGACGAGAAAGGGACTGAAGGATCGGGAACGGCTAGTCATCGTGGTCTCCGGGAGTTATCGGAAAGATTTCACGGCGGTCGAGATAGACGAGAGCGCCGCGCACGGCCATGCCTCCGGCTTCCCGCAGAAGACGGAGGTAGCGGCTCAGCTGTTCCACGTGGGAGGGATCGGGCAGGTCGCCGCCGGTGCCGGTCTTGTATTCCACGGCCACGAGTTCCTGACCGTCGTCCACCAGAAGATCGACGCGGTACTGTCGGCCGTCGGCGTCGAGCAGCGCGTGTTCCGGCGTCCCGAAGGCCAGCCAGTGCGGCGTTTCCGGCTGAAGGGCGTACCAGGCCAGATCACCGGCAATATCCTTTTGAACGGCCTCTCTGTCCGGCACGGGCAGAGGAAAGGTGGAAATGCCCCGTGCCGCGGCAAGTTCGGCGTCGCGGCGGGCGGAAGCCTCGCCCACGCCCGAGACCTGAAGACATTCGAGACAGTGGTGAATCAGCGTGCCGCGGCGTCTGGGCGTGAAGGTCCAGTCTTCCAGAGGACTGCGGAACATGCGCAGGCGGGGCAGCCAGCCCATGGGACGCCAGCGTTCCTCCGCGTCTTCCTCCTCCTCCGTCGCAGCGTCGAGGTCCGCGGGCTCGGGGGAATCCGGAAGAACGGCTTCGCCGGTATCCTCTGCGGGAGGCGCCGGGCGTTCGGACGGCACGGGTTCTCCCCAGACAAGATCGCCGTCCTGCTTGGTCAGCCGGTCTTCCACGCGGGAGAGCAGCGTGTCGAGCATGCGCGGCACATGGCCTTCCTCGGGATCGGGAAGGAAGCAGTGCAGTTCGGAAACGGCGCGGGTCATGGCCACGTAGATGAGATGCAGGGCTTCTCTTGCCGTGTCCATGCGGTCGCTGAGCCAGGGCCTGCCCATGTCCCGGCACAGAGGGGCCAGGAGCCCGACGCCGCGGCTGTTCCAGAACACGGCCTTGTCGTCGGAAGCCCGGCCGAGGGCGAAGTTGAGCCAGGGCAGGATCACCACGTCGAATTCCAGGCCCTTGGATTTGTGTATGGTCATGATGCGCACGGCGTCCATGCTCTCGGGCAGAGGCGCTTTTTCCTGACTGCCGTTCGTGTCCCACAGATCAAGGAAGCCGGACAGGTCCGACACGCCCTGTTCTTCGGCGCTGAACAGGACTTCCAGAAAACGGCGCACGAATCCCGCCGCGGAGCGGCAGCGTTCCATGACGTTCCAGCGTTCCAGCACCTCCATGACGGCGTCGTACGGGGTGAGAAGTCCCGCGTTGTCGTGCAGGGGCGCAAAGACGGTCTGCCAGGCCTCGGGAAAGTCCGCGGCAAACTGCCGCGCGAGACTTCTCTGCCGGGAGCGTCGTGCGGCCCAGTCCCGGAGCGCGGCACCGTCGAGGGCATGGCCGTCGGCATCCGGCAGGGGCGGAAGCAGTTCCTCGGCACACAGCGTCGACCAGAAGGCGATGTCGTCGTCGGGATCGTTCATGAAGCGCAGCAGGCTGACCAGTCCTGCAATGACCGGCTGCTCGGCCAGCAGCAGACTGCCCTGGGTCACGACGGGAATATGCCGGGCCATGAGCCAGGACGCCGCTTTCGCCGCCTGATCGTTGTTGCGCGTCAGTATGCAGATGTCGCCCCAGGAACGGTGCCGTCCCATCTCTTCCACCAGTGCGGGCAGCGACGTGGAAAGCTGTTCCTCCTCCCGGCCCTTGTCCAGTCTTTTCAGGCGCACGAGTCCGCCCGGAGCACAATGTTCGGCACTCTGGGAGGCGCGGTCGAAGGCTTCGGAAAGCAGACCGGCCTGTTTTTCCAGCAGTTCGGCGTCGCCTTCCGCCAGCTCTTCCAGCAGACGGAGCGTAAAGGCCTTTTCCCCCAGAGGGGAGAACAGCGCGTTGTTCCAGGCCACGATGCGCTGACGGCTGCGCCAGTTGAAAGGCAGCGTTTCCAGCACGGGACGGTCCACCAGAGAGAGCAGGGGACCCTGTCTGATAAGCTCGTCGAAAAGGGAGGCATCGCCGCCCCGCCACCCGTAGATGGCCTGCTTCACGTCGCCCACGATGGTGAGAGAGCCGCCCTTGGAAAGGGCTTCTTCCGCCAGAGGCTGAAGCGCAAGCCACTGGTCGCGGCTGGTATCCTGAAATTCGTCGATGAGAATATGCGTGATGCGTGCGCCGAGCCGGCAGAAGAGTTCGTTGACGCCTTCGGTGTCGTCGGCGGCGCGGATGGCGAGTCTCGGCACCTGCGAGGCCGCAATGACGCCGTTTCTGCGTTCGTATTCCTCCAGACGGGAATACACGGCCTGCGCGAGTTCGGCAAAAGGCATGAGCCGTCTGGCGCCCATGAGTATGCGTATCTCCCGGATGTCGCCCCGCACGCTTTCGTACAGGGCATGCAGCGCGGCGCTGGCGCGGCCCTTCGAGGCCTTCAGCAGACACTCGTCGAAGCTGTCCTTCTGAAACATGGTCGAGGTGAGCGGAAGTTTGCCTGCTCTGCCGCCGCATTCTATGCAGGAGGTCAGGGCATTGAGAAAATGCTTGCTGGCCTTCAGTTCTTCCTGTTCCAGGCGGGCGCGGAGTTCACGGGCGTCGTTCTGTATGCTTCGGAGCACGGCCTGAAAATGTTCCTCGGCGTCTTCCGGTGTGGCCAGATCGCGGATGCTCCAGCCGTCTCCGGAGAGCATGAGTGTCACCATGGTCATCACGCGGTCGCGTATTTTTTCTCCGGCCAGAAAGCCCCGCGTCTTTTCCGAACGCAGCATCTGACGGCAGGCGCGGCGGAACAGCAGCCCGAGCATGTCGTCGCTTCGGGCCTGTTCGGCCATGTCGTCGAAGATGGGACCGGTGATGTCGCTGTCGGCAAAACGGGGTTCGAAGTCCGGCGAGAGGTCGAAGTCCAGCGCGGAAAGGCGGACCATGAGATGCAGCAGACTGTCGATGGTGCGTATGTTCAGGGAGCCGTAGCTGCGGATGAGCATGTCCACGGCCTCGCGGGCCCGGGCCGGTTTCCAGAACGCATCGGCCTTGCCGCCTGTGCCGAGTGCCATGCCCTTCAGACGGGAGAGCAGGCGTTCGCGCATTTCCGTGGCGGCCTTGTTGGTGAAGGTGATGGCCAGTATTTCCTGCCAGCCGTAGGTATCGTCGCCGGCGACGGCGCAGCCCGAGGGCGGACGGCTCCACGACGCGCCGGAAGAGCCTGCCAGCAGAGAAAGAAAGCTGCTGGTCAGCGTGTAGGTCTTGCCGGAACCTGCGGAAGCCTTGATCTGTCGAAATTCGCTCATGGTGGACGGGGTTTCGGGGAAGGTCGTTCTTTTCCTCCATCATCAGATATTCCGGGATAGTTCGCAAGACGGAATTTCCCTGCGGAGCGTCGTGAAGGGCTTTCGGCGGTTGCAGAGGCGTCCGGAAACGAAAAGGCCTCCGCATGCGGGATACGGAGGCCTTGCAGAAACAGGGGGGACGGGACTCAGGCGAGACGCTGGCCCGTGGTGGCGATGACGGAGCGCCAGTAGTTGGACTTGATGTCGATCTGGCGGCGACGGCGCGTGACGAGCTGCAGCGGCAGGTGTACGAAGCGGTCCAGAAGACGGGCGACGACCATGTTGGTCTTGCCTGCCATGGCCGCATGGACGGCGTTGCGTCCCAGAAGACCGCAGTAGACACGGTCGTTGGTGTTGGCGGGCACGGAACGTACGATGTAGCTCGGGTCGATGTACTTGACGGTGACGTTCATGTCCTTGGTGGAGAAGTAGTTCTTGATGGCCTTCTGCAGGAACAGACCGATGTCGCCGAGCACGCGGTTGCCGGAAGCGTCGGTTTTGCCGCTGGCGGTGAGCAGATCCTGCCCGGCGCCTTCGGCGGCCACGATGACGGCGTGGGAGCGGTTGCGCAGGCGTTCTTCGAGCGCGGGAAGCAGGCCGCCTTCGCCCTCGAGCTTGAAGGGCACTTCGGGCACGAGCACGAAGTTGACGATGTTGAGCGACAGCGTGGCCTGGGCGGCGATGAAGCCGGATTCACGCCCCATGAGCTTGACGAGACCCACGCCGTAGGG
>JAXVQY010000350.1:0-10424 GCA_037303805.1 bacterium
GACCGAATTTCAGGCCCATGGCAAAGGCCAGGGCCAGAGTGATGATGCCCGTCTGGCAGGAAGGAAGCAGCTGATTGCTGTTTGACTGCATGAAGACCACACGCTGACGAAAGCCTCCGTGCGGCTGTTCGCTGTGAGGATGATCCACGAGTTCGGCATCCACGACTTCACGGACGTGAATGATGGGCTGGCCGCAGTTGGGGCAGGATTTGCTGTCGTCTGGGATACTGGCGTGGCAGTTTGGGCAGTTCATGAAAAGGTTCCTCGTCAGGATGAAGTCGTGAAGAAACTCTACCGATAATTCTAATCATCCTGTCCTGCTTGGCAAGAGAAAACGGGGAGTGCGACTGTTACAAAGTATGAATACGGCCCCGGTGCGGAAGATTTTTACAGGATGCCGGTAAGATCGGTCTCTCCGCAGGCCGTCATGCGCACGGGTCCGCCGACCCAGACATTCCAGCCGTCGTGCTGAGGCTCCAGACGGACGGAGAGAGTAAAACCGCTGGGTTGAAGAATGCGGAAGCGTGAGATACGGCTGTTTCTGGCGTGCAGCATCAGCGCTGAGGCAAGAGTACCCGAACCGCAGGCCGTTTCCCGGCAGAGAGAGGCGGTATCTCTTACCCATACGACCGGAAAAAGCTCGGCTTCTTCGTCCGTCTCGTTTCTTTTCTTTGTCTTCAGCCACAGATGACCGACGGCCTCTTCCTGCGCCACGCCGCAGATCTGCCGTTGCCGTTCACAGAACCGGGACAGATCTTCGGGAACAGAAACGGTTTCATCCTGAATGATGTGGGCGATGCCGGGCACACGGAGAAGCACGGCGTGTTCGGGGCAGGTTGTCGGCTTCGGAAGCGTCTGAAAGTGCAGACAGGCTTCGGCAAAGGGCAGGGCGTGTTCCTGTCTGACCACGTGTACGGCAACGGCGCCGGGGACACCGGACACTTCGACGCGGCCGTAAGCGTCGTTTCCTTCAGAATCAAGCAGACCTTTTTCCGCAAGAAGCAGGGCAAAGGAGCGTGTGGCGTTGAGACAGAACTCTCCGCCCATCATGTCCAGTCTGGGGGTACCGTCAAAACGGATATATCCTACCTGTTCGGCTCCGATGTGCTGCGGATCCATGACGGCGTTGGCCACCGCGGCACGTCGGGAAGCCGGTACATCCTCAGCTTTCAGGAAAATGGTGGGATTGCCGCCGGGCGTCAGTTTCCAGAATGCGTGCATGGTGTTTTCCTCACAGAAGGTTTCCGTCATAACGGGCCTGTGCATGGCAGGCTGGGGCAGGTCTGTCGGCTCCTGGTGCGTGACACATGCCCACGGCACGGGAGTCGAAAGAAAAGGCCGTCATGCTTTTTCAGCACGACGGCCTGTCATGTTCCGGGAAAGAACGGCAGCTGGTGCCGTTGCGTGTTCCGAAAGAATCAGAGCGGTGGGACCGGTCTGAGGCAGGAAGGTAGGCTCTCTGTCATCCTGCCGCACGGTTGTTCAGCGTTTGCGTGGATCCGGGCGGAAAGGAAATCGGAAAAGGCCATTCCTCTTTCGGAAAAGGGTCATTCCGGAGGTTATCAGTGGTGGCAACCGCCGCCGCATGTGCCGGTACCGCAGCTGGAGCAGCCGCAGCCTCCGCCCATGTTCGGGAGGGGCTGTTCGGGAGTGACGAGAAAGCCCATGGGGCTCGCGTCGACAGTGGCTCCACCGATGGTAGCCCACAGTTCCTTCGTTGCGCAGAAGGTGTAACCGTCCTGCTCGGTGACAAAGTCCTGTTCATTAGGTTCATCAAGGGCCAGGCCGATACGGGGACCGCTGCATCCGCCGGGGGCGAGATACAGACGGATGGCAGATTTTTCCTTGTCGGCGAAGAAGGCGTCAAGTTCAGTGCGGGCACTTTCGGTAAGAGTAAACACAGGTTGCTCCGTTGGGTAAGGGTGGCTATATGGGGAGCTTCAGCTCCTCGAGGCCTCGAAGCGGACGTTTATCAGTGACTGCCGCAGGAGCCGCCGCAGGAACCGCAGCTGCTCCCGCCCTGAAGCGGAAGTTCAGGTTCAACGATGAAGCCCATGTAGCTTACATCGATCTTTACGCCGCCGATGCGTTCGAGCAGCGATTTTTCCAGACAGAAGGTAAAACCGTTGACTTCAAAGGCCGTGTCATTATCAGTAGGCTCATCCAGAGCCAGAGCGAGACGAGGGCCGCTTCAACCGCCGGGGGCCAGGTAGACGCGGATGCCGGACTTGGGCTTGTCGGCGAAGAACGCCTCAAGCTCCTGACGGGCAGCATCGGAAAGATTGATCATGTGATTCTCCAAAAAATGGTTTTGGGTAAAAATAGGAACGGTTCTTGACTTTGTCAATGGAAGGAAGAGGCATTTCCGCGTTTTGTGATGATGCACCGTGATCGGAACAAAAGCAGGGCGCATTTTCCGCCTTTTCAGGAAAGCGCGGCACGCAGACGGGCAAAGCCTTCGTCAAGGTCCGCCTTCAGATCCTCGACATCTTCCAGACCCACGGCATAGCGTACAAGCGTGCAGTTCTCATCATTCCACACCGGGGATGTGCGGTTCAGTGCCGTGCGCTGAGGATGGCAGTGTTCCACGAGACTGTCATAGCCGCCCCAGCTGGCGCCGATGCTGAACATTCTGTAGCCGTCGAGCATGGCGGCCACGGCCTTCTTGTCCGTTTTCGGAAGGACGATGGAGAACAGCGAGCCGCCGCCCTTGAAATCCCGAGCCCAGATCTCGTGTCCCGGATCTCCTTCCAGAGGAGGATAGAGCACATCCAGAACTTCCGGGCGGGCTTTCAGCCAGCGGGCGAGTTCCAGGGCCTGGGCAAACTGTGTTTCCATTCTGACCTTCATGGTGCGCAGTCCGCGAAGCGCCATGTAGCAGTCGTCTGGCGAGGCGATTTCCCCCATCTGCACGCAGAAGGAGCGCATGCGGTGATAGAGTTCCTTTGTCCGGGCCGTAATGATGCCCATGACGAGATCGGAATGACCGGCGATGAATTTGGTGGCGGCTTCCACGCAGATGTCGACCCCCACCGTCAGAGGCTTGAAATAGAGCGGCCCCGCCCAGGTGTTGTCCATGATGACGACGGCGCTGTGAGCATGAGCCGCCTTCACTATGGCAGGGATATCCTGCATTTCAAACGTGAGGGATCCCGGTGCTTCCGTATACACGACGCGGGTATTCGCCTTGATGAGAATTTCTATGTCCGCACCGATGCGCGGGTCGTAGAACGTGGTTTCCACGCCGTAGCGACGCAGGATGCTGTCGCAGAACATGCGCTGCGGTCCGTAAACGCTGTCCGGCATGAGCACATGATCGCCTGCACCGACGAAGGCCAGCAGCGACTGCGTGCAGGCGGCGAGACCGGAGCTCGTGACCATGGCACCGGCGCCCTGTTCAAGTCTGTTCACGGCATCGCACAGGGCAAAGGCGTTCTCCGTGCCGAGCGCACCGTAGCAGACATTCTGAAATTTGGCATCTCCCGCTTCGTTGGCATCGAATTCTTCCAGAGTGGGAGAGACGATGGTCGAGGCTCGATGCACGGGCATGTTGACGGGGCCGCCGACACGTAAGGGAGCACGACCGGCATGAACGAGAATGGTGGAATCCTTCATGTTATTTTCCTTCTGTCGGCGGGGTGATCAGGGGAATTCCCGGACCTGTCCTGGCGGAATTCGAAGGTGCGGCGGCCGCGCCGTCTTTCCTGACGGGAGGCATGACGAGCGGCATGCCTCCTTCCGGCGCGGTCATGGAGCCGCGGTCGCCTGCCCCGCGCATTCCTTTCATCATTTCGCTCATGTCCGGCATGGTTGCGGAACCGCCGTGACCGGCGGAAAAAGCCTTCCATTCCTCAAGGGCTATATGTCCGTCATGGTCGGTGTCTATGATGTCGAAGGCGTTCCGGCTGAGATTGGGTCTGGCGGCGGAAAGTTCTTCCCACGTCAGTTTTTCATCATGATTCGTGTCCATCTGGCGGAAGCGTTCCGCAGGATCGGACGCATGAGTTTCCGTACTTCCGCCGGCACCGGGCATGGCACAGGCGGGGACGGAAGTACAGGTGAGAACAAGGACAAGGGCTGCGGCCCCGGAAACAGCGATATTCATGGGCTGTACCTCTTTAAATCGTTGCTTGGGAGAAGGCTTGTTCCGTGCAGTCATGATTGTGGACGGAGCAGAGGCGAACGGCCGGAGAAAACAGCGGGACAACATCTGTTTTGTTGTGAAAATCCTCGCTGAACAAGAACTCTTCCGGCCAGACGATGCGGCCGGGACGCCGAACGAGGCGCGGATGGTCGTGCACGGCATGGTCATGGCAACAGTTCCTGAGTTGCGTCCGAACAATGACACGAGCGGAGCGCAAGTGCAAGCCATGTTTCGGTACGATGATTTTCGCGCCTTGCCATTCCTTTTGTTATGTTACAATATCTGCGCCGGAGGCTGTATGATACGTCCTTTTTGCGACGATGACACGGAAGCTGTGGTCCGGGTATGGCTGGAGGCGTCCGTGGAGGCGCACCGGTTCATTCCCCGTTCCTTCTGGGAGGCTGCTGCCGGGGATATGCGCACGCTCTATCTTCCTCTGAGCGACGAGATCGTGCTGCATGTTGATGACGGAAGCGGAAACATTGATGCCTTTCTTGCTTTTACGGACAGTTTCCTTGCGGCACTTTTCGTGACTCCTGCCGCTCAAGGGCAGGGACTGGGCAGCCGCCTGTTCCGTATAGCGAGGCGCATGCATCCGGACCTGTCGCTCTGCGTCTATAAGGAAAATGAAAGAGCGGTCGCCTTCTACCGCCGCCACGGGCTTGTCGTGCTCGGGGAACGGGTGGAAGAGAAAACGGGGCATGTCGAACTTCTCATGGGCATCGCGCCGGACTCTTCCGGACAAGACGGAGGTCGGGCTGTGCGGGGGCATCCTTCCGAGGGACATCCCGGACGGCCGGAACGATAATACACGGATTCAGGTTTTGTTATGGAATATAAGCTCGAGAAAAACAGTGACGGACTGTGCAGGATATTCTGTACGTTTTCCGCTTCGGAGGTGCTCGCCGAATGGAAGAAGGCGGCTTCCCGTTTCGCGCCGGCCGTGCGCATGGCCGGTTTTCGTCCGGGACATGCCCCTCTTGAAGTGCTGGACAGACAGTTCGGACGGCAGATAGCCGAGGAAAGCACGGATGTTCTTGTCGGCCGGGCCGTCGATATGGTGCTGAGCAGGGAACAGCTGCATCCGGCGGCAGGTTTTGATTATGAAGGGGACACGGCGGGCAGGGGCCGGGATTTTTCATTCACCGTGTCTTTCAGCATTCTTCCGGAGACGCCGCTGCCTGATCTGGAGGCCCTCCGAATGACGGAGACTCCTCCGTCTGCCGATCCTGTTCAGGAGTCTCTGTTCGTTCGTGAAATACTCGGCCGGATTGCCGCAAAAACAACGGTGACGGAAGGATTTCCGCAGGATGGCGATATCGTGGAGGCCGAGGTCACGGGCAAGGTGGACGGGCATACCGTTCCCGGCATGAATACCGGCCCGTGCAGAATGCGTCTCATGCCTGCGCGGCCGGGAGAAAGAGTGCCCGATCTTGATCCCATCATCCGCGGCCTGAAGGTGGGGGAAATCGGTACCGGATTCACGCCCTGTCCCGACAACTATCCCGATCCCTCCATGAGGGGCAGAAGTATCGAGCTGATCGTGAAACTCCGCAGTATTGAAAGAGAAACGTTGCCGCCGCTTACCGATGAGACGGCACGCAGTCTCGGCTTTTCCGGGGTGGCCGCGCTGAAGGCGAGTGCCCATGCCCGTGCTCTGGAAATGGACAGGGTGCACAGACATGCGGAGGCCAGACGGGCTCTGCGCAACCGGCTGGAAAACTGGGAAGGCTTCGAGGCTCCGGAAGCCCTGGTCCATCACTGCCAGCACGACGTGATGCGCCGTTCCCGTCAGTACCTGCAGAACAGGTTTGATTCTCCTGAGAAACTGAAGGAAACGCTGGCCGTCATGAGAGACGAGTCGGCACGGACGGCCCGGGGAAAAGCCAGAGGCAGGGCGCTTCTTCTGGGATGGGCCCGTGTCCTGGGGCTGAGCGTCGATGACGGAGAGCTGAAACGGGTACTTGCCGGGCGGGCCGCCAGAAGAAATATGGACGTCGAGTCCTACATGCGCAGCCTTGCCCGTTCCGGAGAAATATTCGAGCTTCGTGCCGCCATGCTGGAAGAGCGGGCTCTTGATGCGTTGATGAACAAGGTCTTCCGCCCCTGATGCGGATTATGAGGAATGTCCCATGGAATACAGTATAGAAAAGAAATCTCCCACATCCGTTTCCCTGTCGGTGACCTGTTCCGCCGATGAGGTGAAGAAGGCTTTTGACCGTGCGGCGAAAAGCATCGGCAAAGGCATGAATCTTCCCGGCTTTCGCGTCGGCAAGATTCCGGTGAACGTCATTAAAAGTCGTTTTGCTTCCCGTGTGGCTGCCGATGCGACGGAGATCCTGGCAGATGACAACACGATGGAAATTCTGAAGAAGGAAGGCATCAGACCGCTGTGTCCGTCCCAGTATCATGGACAGCCCGCGTCCGAAGGGCAGGCCTTTTCCTTTACCACATCCTTTGACGTGCTGCCGGAAGTGGATCTGCCGGATCTTGAATCTCTCTCCGTCGCCGTGGCCGATCCTGCCCCTTCGGACGATGCGTTGAACGCCATGCTTGATCAGGCTCTGCGTCGGCTTGCCCGGTATGTCGAAGTGACCGACCGCAAGCCGCAGGACCATGATCTGCTTACCGTGGACGTCAGAGGAACGGTGGATGGAAAGGCTCTTCCCGGCATGACTGCCGATAATTTCCGCATGCAGCTTCTGCCGGTGCAGCCGGGAGCCAAAGTGCCGGAGATGGATCCCATAGTACGGGCCCTGAGCGTGGGCGAAAGAGGACACGGGGTGATGACGTGTCCCGACAATTATCCCGACCCTGTGCTTCGCGGAAGAGAAGTGCAGCTGGATGTGGTGCTGCGCCGCATCCAGCGAGAGGAGCTTCCTCCGCTGACCGACGAGACGGCGCAGAAACTCGGTTTTAAAACCTTCGATGCTCTGAAGCAGGAAGTCTGGCAGCAGACCTTTACCGCGCGTCTGCGTCAGATTCAACGGGAAGGCAAGCATGAGCTTATGGAAAAGCTGCTTTCGGAACGGGATTTTCCCCTTCCGGAAAGTCTGGTGATGCGCTTTTACCGGGAGCATCAGCGCGATGCGGAGCATTACCTGAAAAAGCAGCATGCCGATGAGGATACCATCCGCGAAACGCTTGAGCACATGAAGGATGAATCCATGGCCTTTGCACGAAAGAAGGCCAAGGGACATACGTTTCTTCTGGCACTTGCCGAACGTGAGGGAATCCGTGTCAGCGGCAAGGAAGCCGAGGATGCCGTCAGAGCCATGACGAAGGGAACGGGCCAGGCCTACGAGGATCTGCGCAAGACCATCTGGGAAGCCGGAGTCATCACCGCCATGCAGGAGCGCATGATAGCCGATCGGGCACTGGATCGACTCTATGGTGCTGCCCGCAAGATCATGGCGGAGGCGCCAGTGCTCAAACCCTTTTCCGAAGTAAGAAAAGAAGAGAAAAAGGCCTAGCTCGTCCGGAAAGAGCGTTTGCCCGTGTTTTTCAGGGGAGGAGACGCTCTTTCCGCCGGGGCCAGTGCGGCGGAAGTCTTTGCATCCGTCATGAAGAAAGCACCTTTTCGACGACACCCGTGTTCCGGCTGCCGGTGAAAAGGTGCTTTTCTTATGGAAGCGGGAGGCCTGTCTGTCGACGCCGATCCCGTGCAGCGCACGGAGGATGTTGCGACGGAAAAGGGCTGTTCCTTCCTGTTCGGCGGAGATGAAGATGCAGCTCTTTTCGTCCGCGGGACTACGGAAGCTGCCGTATGGTCTTGGCCAGAGCCAGGATGGTGTGAGCATAGATATCCATGGCATTGTAGGAACGAAGGACCCTGGTCTGCCTGGCTATGGTCATGCCTGAACGCCAGCCGTTTCTGTGCAGATAGTTGCTCAGACTGGCAACGGCGTCGTCCACCGTGAACAGATCAATGATGCCGTCCCCGTTGCCGTCGACGGCATAGCGGGAAATATTGCTGGGCATGAACTGACAGAGACCGATGGCTCCGTAAACGGATCCCTTGACCTTGAGGGGGTCGAGACCGTTGGCATAGCAGTAACTGAGCAGGGCCTTGAGTTCCTTATAGGCCCAGTCCGCCTTGAGTTCCATCTTTTCCTGAATCCACGGCAGATGCTGTTCGGAATTCGGCAGCTTGTTCAGATATTCCGGGATATCGGCAGGATCACGAGTCACCGACATGCTGGCCAGCATGTAGAACGCATTGTGCTTGCCGAGGTAGCCCCCGAGGCGGGTTTCCACAAAAAGCAGTGCGGCGGCGACTTCCGAGGGGACATCGTAGTTCAGTTCGGCTTTGGCAAAGGCCACGGCATGCTTGTTGATGAAGTCCTTGCAGAGTCTTGCATTGGCGGTGGTGACGACGCCCTTGAACCAGGGGCCGGGAATGCCGAGTTTCGTTTCAACGGGCTTTTGAGGTCTGGCCTTCGGTCTGGGGAGAAATTTGCCGGAATAGAGTTCCTTGACCTTGATTCCCATGGGCACGGGGGAAGGCTGCATGTCGAGCTCGGCAAAAAGCCGACGGGTATGACCGGCATCCAGTCCGTCTTTCTGAAGTTTTTCGGAAAGATTCTGCCACGTATGCTGCCATGTCGCCTGACCTGAGACGTGTGCGCTCTGGTTCGCAGCATCGGGAAGGGATGAGCGGGACACGTCGTTTCTTGCTGCACAGGCGGAAAGAGTCAGGGCGAGAAGTCCCAGAAGTATGGGGAAGATTCGAGAGTTGCACATGAATATATCCTTTCCTGCCGGTAGGAAGATGAGGAAGACCTCGGTTCTGGTGCCCGTCATTAAAGTCATGCGTCAAGGTCGTGTCAAGGCGTAGTTTTCATGAGCGATGGAGAAAAGGAGGCGCAGGCTCAGAAAGGGGAAGCGGACTTCTGAGGAGCGGAATCTTTCGGCTTTCGTCTTGTCGTCAGGCATGATTTGCGATATAGGGAGAACACTTGTCATGTCTCAGAACCGGGTTGTTTCATGAAGCAGTCTCTCGTCGCCGTTTTTTTTGTTTTGTTCGGTATTATTTATCCTTTTTCTTTCGGAGACAGGACTGCGACCGCCGCAGAGCCGTCCTTCATGACCGTGGACAATACGCGGCCGGAGTGGGAAAGTCGTTACGTGAAAGAGGCGCGGATAACGATAGAAAAAGGGGTGATGAGTGTCATGAACGGCCTGAGTTCCCCCCGGCAGCTGCATGACTCCGTGGAATCGTTCTGCCGCACATGGGACAACTGGGCGGAGTCCCGTCTCTTCATCCTTCAGGACGAACGGGATATCGACGTTTACGGAAATCTGTATTCCCTTCAGGTCCTGTGCAGAACGCTGCGCCTTGCCGCGGAAGACTGGCGTGCTGCCGAGAAAAACGCCGTATCGGAGCGTACTCTTGAAAGGGCGATATGGCTGGAGGAGCAGAGTCGGCTTCTGGCAGATCCCGTGGCGGAAATCATTTCCCGTCAGAGCTACAGTGAGTATCTGCCGAGACGTGTGGCCATCATGAAGGAACAGTTCCACTACGTGGACGAATTTTATCATCTTCATTCATTTCGTTCCGTGCTGCCCTGAAGGCCGCATGATCGGGAGGATAGTATTATGGAATGCAAGGGTCTGCATCATGTGGCCATGTCCATTCAGGACAGGGACGTCTATGATCGTACGGTGAAATTTTATCATGAAGTCCTCGGGCTTCCTGTCCTGCGTCAGTGGACCAAGGCCACGCGACACATCACCATGCTGGACTTCGGCAACACCATTCTGGAAATAGTGTTCGGAGCCGAGGGCTCAGGAACGGGAACGATTGCCCACATGGCCGTCAATGTGTCTGCTCCCGAAGATGTGGACAAGATGCTTGAACGCTGCCTTGCCGCCGGATGCCGTGCGGACAGACCCGCCACCAGCGCCGAAGTGCTGACGGAAAGAGAAGACGGACAGAAGGATGGAGGAACGGTTCACCTGAGAAACGGATTCTGCATCGGTCATGCCGGAGAACTCATTGAGTTTTATTGTGAATTTTAATTCCATGACGGCATGAACATGCTGTTTCGGGCACGGTCTTCGACGCAAGAGGAAATGTTTGTCTTCCGTCGGGACTGATGGCGATGTTCGGAAACAGAAAAGCCGGTTGAGTCAGACTCAACCGGCTTTCCTTTATGATGTATGGAGCGTCAAAGACTAGGCAATGCGCTTGATCCAGCCTTCGGGGGCTTCGATGCGGCCCATCTGGATGCCGGTCAGAGTGTCATAGAGCTTGGTGAGCACGGGGCCCATGGCCTCC
>JAXVQY010000351.1:0-24913 GCA_037303805.1 bacterium
GGATAACGGCTTGTTCCGGATCAGCTCCCTTGTTGAACAGACAGTCGCTGATGAGCGTGGTGAGCTGGTCGTCATAGCCCTGCATTTCTTCCAGAGAGAGCGCCTTGCTGCACAGAAGACCGGGCTGGAAATCTTTCAGCAGAGTGAAGAGACCTTCCGACATGGGGAGTTCGCGAAGTGTTTCTTCGGAAGGCCCGTCTATGTCGGCATCGACTTCTTTTATATCGTCGACAGGGGCGGACTGTCCAAGAGAAGCGTGTTGCGCAGACACGGCATGACCGTCGCGCAGTTCGGACACGGACTGTTTCTGGGCCGGAGATACTGCCGCAGAAAGAAGCTCTGCCTGCTTCACGAGACTCTGCATCTGTGCAGTTAAGGCTTTGCCTTCCAGTTTCTCTGCCGCCGAGAGTGCCGCAGCAGAGTCCTCCCGTTTGACGGCGTCCTCCAGTTCGCGTGCGGTGAAAGTCTCAGATGTTTCTTCATTCCGGCGTGTGAGCACGTCGTCGGGGATGTCCCGTTCCGGAACAACGGCCATTTCCCGTGCCTGATCCAGTTCCTTGGTCATGAGAGGCCCGGCATCGCGCAGCATACGCTGTGCGGTATATTCGGGGCGTTGTTTCTGAGAAGAGGCAATTTTTTCGGAATCGAGAGGAGAGGTGATATTGCCGAGACCGGATATATTCTGACTCATGAGAATCTCCCGGGGACCGTGTTTGTCGGGAAGACGATCTGCTTCCGCATATTCCGCATGTCTGCCGGTACCCCGGATTTCTCCCGTCTTGTCGTCAGGAACGGAGCCGGCGGAAAATAAAAATGCAGTATTTGAAAAATGGCACCTTTTCAGGACTATGTACAGGGGGAGACGGCAGGAAGGGAAACGCCGGTTCTCCGCTCCGGTAACGTGTAAGGCTCCATAAGCATACGTATCATCCGACTTGCCGGGGACAGGAGTGAGTCAGCGTTATCTTCATGCATTTTTCGGGAACTATCCAAATTGTGTCATCAATGTAAAAAATAAGGCATGATTCGCATAGTGTGTGGATGTTGTCCGGATATTCGTTTGTGGTACGGATTTATATGCCCTGCCGGAATACCCCACACGCCCTTGTCGAAGTCAATTTCTTCCCACTTCGCCCCGCGTACCTCCTGAGAGCGCACGAAAAATAAGAGAGGATGCGCAGGGCATACCGTGTGGAAACGTCTCCCTGATAGTCTTCGATGGCACGGAGAAGCGTATCTATCCGAGCAGGATCTTTCAGGGAGGTTCTATGCCGTTGTGGAGACCTGTCCGGCAGCGTCTCTGTAAGTCCGGCGGAAACGTCATAGAGGACATACTTCATCACGCGGGCGTAACGGCATATCTGCCCGGCAAGTTCAGCAACGCGTTTTCCCATATCTGTCCGCTGTGGAGGTGTTCCTGGACCGTGACCAGGTCCGGCAGGTCAAGGGAAACCATGGGAACATGGCCGATGTAGGGGAAATGCTTTTCCAGACGTTGAAGCTTCTGCTTACGGTAGGCAGGGGAAAGGTTGAGAGTCTTTTGCTCGTATCACTTACGGGCCACCAGCTCAAAAGTCACGGCTGATTCCGTGGCCCGGCGTTCTGCTTTGTCAGCCTTTCTCTGTCCGCCGGGATCTGTGCCCTGGGCGAGAAGCTCCCGGGCCTGGTCTCTGGCTTGTCGGGCGGTCTTCAGGGAAACATCCGGGTATACGTCGAGGGCAAGGGGGTTCTGCTTTCCAGAAAAGCGACAGGAAAGCCGCCAGTATTTCCCGCCTTGCAGGTTCAGCCCGCCGCCGTCAGTTTCTTTTCCCACGTTCTCGCCCTTCCGGGAGCGACAGTACAGCGCTTTTACCTTGGAATCTGTCAACGGCATGGGAATTTCCTGTTGGTATCTCGACTGGTTAGCCACGGAACACGGGAACAGATACCAACCGAAGTACCAACAAAAAACGGCGTCGTTCACGCACTATCGCAGATAACGCCGTTTCATGACGGACAACCGGAAAAGAAAAAAAAGTCCCCGCAGACAGTTATAGACTACGGGGAACTTCTGTAGATTTTTTCTGGTGGGCGGTAAGGGACTCGAACCCCTGACAGTCGGTGTGTAAGACCGATACTCTACCAACTGAGCTAACCGCCCGCAGATGTTTTTCTAGGGGAAGAGCCGGGGCATGTCAAGCGTCTCAGGGAGAATGCTGTCAATCGTCCCGACAGAAGTCATGGACAAGAGGAAAGTTCATATCCGAGAGAGACCTTTCTCGAATATTTTTTTGATGAGAGGAAGCATGTTTTCTTCTGTTACGTCGACGGGACACAGCGATGTCAGAGGATCACGGGCGATGGTTCGTGCGAGTTCAGCGAGTCTGCTTTCATCCGGCCTGGCTATATTCAGTGGTGTCAGTCCGAGGCTGGTACAGAACAGTGTATATGCCTCAGCCGTTTTTTGACCTATCTGTGCCGGTGTTTCTTCTCCTGTAAAGGAGACATGAAAAAGCCGGCCGACGGTTTTGACTTTTTCGGGAAAATACTCGGCAAGAAATTCCAGTGTCGGCGGGAGGCTGAAGGCGCAGGCCTTACCATGTGGAATGTGATAGCAAGCTCCGAGAAGATGGGCAATGGAATGACCTACATGGGCTGAAGCGCAGTTGAGCATCCATCCCCCAAAGCTGGCTGCTGAAAGCATGCGCTCTCGAGCTGTGAGATCGTTGCCGCTCGCTACGGCACGCGGAAGGTATGTTACGACATCTTCCATGATTTTTTCGCAGATCATATCCGTCAAAGTAGAGGAAAAACGGGATATGTATGATTCGCAGGCATGGGAGAATACGTCCAGTCCTGTAATGAGCGTGAGGGGGGATGGCATTCCTACGGTGAGTTCTGGATCAAGCAGAGCATATTCTCCAGTCCCTGCCTCGGCAAGAATAGGTGCTTTTATCCCTTTTTTTTCATCGGTGATAATGAGTCCGTTGGAGAGCTCACTACCTGTTCCTGATGTAGTGGGGATAATGATGAGTCCGCGGGTAGAGTTCATAGATTTTGTTGGATCTGCATAATCAAGGATGTGCCCCTCGTTGAAGCGTAAAATATTGATGCCTTTAGCTGTATCTATAGAGCTTCCGCCTCCCACGGCAATAACACAGTCACATTCGTTATTTTTGCAAATAAGATAACCATCATCAACAATATGAGATGGTGGATCAGGAATAACTTTATCATATAGAGTATGATGAAATCCTTCATTAGTTAAAATGTGTTGTATTTTTTCAGCAAGTCCTATATTTACAATACCTTTATCACATACAATAAATGCATTTTTATATCCGCCATCACGCAATATGTCGCCAATATGCAGCAGGGCTCCATTTTTTTCAAAAACTTTCACTTTCTGGACGAGAGTGAACCTCATGGTAATGCTCCTTTGGAAATGAACGTGGAAGAAAAAGTTATTTCCTCTTCTGGAGATCAGAGAACAGATATGACCTGCTGATCCTTGTCCCCAATGGGAAAAATCGTGCAAAGAGGCTACGCCGGAATATCCGGACAAGGAGAGAGAAAAGAGGCGGCCAATTTCTGAAGGGTCTTGAAATGATCTTCATTCAGGGCAGCCTCGCCCATCGGGTACGCTCTGCCGAGAAAGCGGTATTTTGATTCTCCCATTTTGTGATAGGGAAGCAGTTCGTAGGCATACGCCCCTATATTTCTGGCAAAGGCAGCGATGGCGGCAATGTCGTTTTCCGTATCGTTGACACCGGGAATCACGGGCGTACGCAGATGCAGCTTCAGACTGGGAAAGGCTTGTCGGACTGCACGGATGTTGGAAAGTATGCGTTCATTGGACTGGCCAGTGAAGTGCCGATGTTTTTCCTCATCAAGGCATTTCACATCAACCAGGAGATAATTAAGCTGCTCGGCTGCCGCGAGAAAGATATCTTCGGAACAGAAGGCACAGCTTTCCATGGCTCTGTGTATGTGTCTCTCACGAGCTTCTCGCAGCAAGGCCAAAGCAAACTTGGGCTGGAAAAGAGGCTCTCCTCCGGAAAGGGTGATGCCTCCTCCGGAACGACCGTAGAAAAGAGAATCCTTTTCCACGTCGTCAAGAACGTCTTTCACTCGACTTTCTGCTCCGTAAATAAACATGGCTCCTGCCGGACAGGCTCGTACACAGGATGTACATCCGATACAGAGATCGTGATTTTTATGGATGCCGTGGGCGTCAATACTCAACGCATGCTGCGGACATGTTCTGACGCAACTCTGACATCCGATACACAGAGTGTCATTCCATGCGATGTCGGGCGCGGCTTTTTGTGACTCGGGGTTGCTGCACCAGCGGCAGTGCAGCGGGCACCCCTTGAGAAAGACGATGGTACGTATGCCCGGGCCGTCATGAACCGAGTATTTCTGGACGTTGAAGATGACGCCTTTTTCCATGGCATCTGCGAACATGGGAATATCTCCGGATGGCTGCCTCTTCCGTCTGAGGGGAGACGGAAGAGGCAAGCGTTTGCAGGGGAAATTATATGGTGGTCTGTTCCGTACGGCTGATGAGGTCATTCTGCAGATCGCGGGAAAGTTCCGTGAAGTAAGCACTGTATCCCGCTATTCGAATGATGAGATTGCGGTAGCGTTCGGGATTTTCCTGAGCGGCCAGCAGTGTTTCACGGTTGATGACGTTGAATTGCAGATGCCACAGCTTGAGATCACAGAATACACGGATGAAGCTGACCAGTTTTTCCGTTCCGGCATCTCCTTCGAGACACTTTGGCGAAAACTTGATGTTCAGCAGACGTGCGGCACGTTCGTTGTAATCCCAGTTTTTGGTGTTGTAGTTGGAAATAATGGACTGAGTCGGCCCGCGGAGATCGGCCCCCTGTGCAGGCGAAGAACCGTCGGAGAAGGGCATCCAGGCTTTGCGTCCGCAGGGCAGAGCTCCCACTTCCTTGCCGTGGGGAACATTGGCTGTGACGGATACGGTGCGGATGTCGATACGAAGACCGGTTTCGGGAGCATACTTGTGGCAATACTCCTGCGTGGCACGATCCACGGCAAGACCTATGGAGTCGGCATACATGTCGTTGTTGCCGAAACGCGGGGCACGCGTCAGGCGCAGTCGCAGGGCTTCGTGCCCTTCAAAGTTGTCGTCCAGTGCACGGAGAAGTTCATCCATGCTGATGGATTTGTCTTCATATACGCATTTTTTGACGGCACTCAGAGAATCCACCAGCGTGGCAAAGCCGATGATGTCCACAAAACCGAGATCCAGTCCTCCGGGGATTTTTTCATCAGTATGCAGATCCATGCAGGAAGCCATGCACAGATCATGCAGGCTCGATGCCAGCGGGCCTGCAAAGTGACGAGCTCGTGTATGGTGTATAACGCATTGTTCTACATAGGACGCGGCGAGAAGATGTTCCTGCTGTTTGAGATAAGCCTGCCAGAATTCTTCCCATGTGGAGAAATTTCTGGGGTCGCCGGTTTCAAGACCGATCAGTTCGTCTCCGTATTTTTTCATGCGACCGTTGCGCAGTACCATTTCCAGGGCCGCTCCCAAATTTATCTGGCCGCAGGAACTTGTCATGGTATCACGGTTGGGCATGCGTATTTCGGCACAGCCGGAAGCTGTATAGTCGAAGATATCTCCCAGCGGAGCTCCCTTTGACAGATGAAGAGGGATAATTTCCTCATCATTGAACAGCTTGGGATATCCCTGTCCGACTTTGATGGTTTCTGCGACTTCCCACAGAAAACGCTGAGGTGAGCGAGAATGGATACGGGTGGCGAGGTCTGGATAAGGCATGGGAGAGGCCTGACGGGATTTAAGAACGAGGTAGGAAAGCTCGTTGGTAGCATCCTTGCCGTCTCTGGTCTGACCTCCGATGGTTACGGCTTCCCAATGAGCGTATCCTTCCAGCGTTGCCAGACCTCCGGGGAAGAGTGAGATGTCGGTAAACTGAGCCATGCCTACCCACATGCAGTCGAACATCTCCAGGACGTCATCATCGGTGAGTACACCTGCTTCCACATCCTGTTTGTAGAGTCGGTAGAGGTACTGGTCTATGCGGCCGTTGGAAATGATGGTTCCGGTGCGTTGTTCCAGTCGAGAGAACATCTGAGTAAACCACTGAGCCTGCACACCTTCACGGAAGTTACGGGCCGGAAACTCGGGGACTCTTTCGCAACGCTCGGCAATCTGCAGCAGTTCTTGTCTGCGTACCGGATCTTTTTCTTCGGCCGCCATGGACCGGGCCAGTGCTGCATGTCGGTGTGCCCATATCACGATGGCGTCGCAGGTAAGAATGACAGATTCCAGGAAGGGACGTTTTTTCAACGTATCCATGGGGCTGAGAGGATCCAGCGCATCCAGTTTCGCCTGAGCTTCGGCTTTGATGTCGGCGAAACCGCGGTCGATGACTTTGGCATAATCCAGTACCCACTGCTGGCTGGAGCGGAACGACGCGTTTTCACTGACGACGAAACGGGTCTTGATGCCGTCTTTGTCGTTATAGGTAAGGCGGCGAACTTCAGGGGGCAGAGTGCGATTGAGATCCTCGTGAAAGGTTTTGCCTTTCCAGTAGGGAGATATTTCCCGGCGAACGATTTCCACGACTTCAGGGGATACGCTTATGGGCGCTGTAGTCTTGGCATTGGCGAGAGACTCAAGAGCTTCTGCCATGAAGTCACCGTCCAGTTCGGGATACAGGATACCGTAACGACCTGTGGTTCCGCATCGTCCGGCCAGAAGCTGTCGATAATCAATATGGACGGGGATATTTATGGCGATGTTCATGAGGGCCTTGGCCCAGCGGAGATTGAGAGGTTCGCCTTCCGTTTCTTTCATGGACTGGGTGAAGAGCAGAGCTCTGTCCGCGTCGATGATCGGTGCCATGCCGTTGAAGGTTTCAAGAATGTCGAAAAGTCTTTGATGTTTTGCGCGGTTGGGATTTTCCTTGCCTGCGGCCATGTCCTGAAGAATTTTTTCCTGTTCGGAAAAAGCACAGCAACAACTCATATACAGCTCCTGTTGAAAAGGGGATGGGAGACGTTAGTGTTGGAGCGACGGTCGAGTGCCGTCGTTACATCATGTGATTCGGCAAAAAGAGTGAAATGGAAGGAATGTAGGTGATGGCGAAGAGTACCGCGATCATAAGTATGATCATGGGGATGGCGGCCTTGGCGATGGATTCTACTTTGAGACCGCTGGTGGCGCTGGCCACGAATAGGTTGGACCCGACGGGCGGAGTAATGAAGCCGATGGCCAGGTTGACGGTCATGATGATACCGAAATGAACAAGATCCACGCCGAGTTTGGAGGCTATGGGAGCAAGAATGGGGGCCAGAATGATGGTTGCGGCGGCCGGTTCCATGAGAGCTCCTACTACCAGCAGGAAGAGATTGATGAGCAGCAGGACAAGATATTTATCACTGGTGACGCTCAGAATGGCCTTGGCAATGGATTCGGGAACCTGTTCCAGGGCGAGCAGATAACCGAAGCTGCTTGCCCTGGCGATAAGAAAAATGATGACGGAACTTGTGGTACAGCATTCGATGCAGACGCTCAGGAAATTGTGGCGGTTGATTCCCTTGTATACGAACGTACCGACAAGAAGGCCGTACATGGCACTGATGGCCGCAGCTTCGGTAGGAGTCATATACCCGCCGTAAATGCCGCCCAGAATGATCACGGGAACGATGAGTGCCCACTTTGCTTCCCAGATGGCATGGAAGATCTGAGACGTCGTCAGCTTTTCCTGTGTACCCATCCAGCCTTTCTTTTTGCTGAGATAGTAGCTGTACCCCATCAGCACGCAGCCGACGAGAATGCCTGGGACGACGCCTCCGAGGAAAAGCTGTCCTATGGAAGCCTTGGCAATGACGCCGTAGACGACGAGCGGGTTGCTCGGAGGAATCATGACGCCGATGGAACCGGCACAGGCGACCAGAGCAGCGGCAAATCGTTTATCATAACCGCGTTCCACCATGGCGGGAATGGTGATGGAACCTATGGCGGCAACAGTGGCGGGACCGGAACCGCAGATGGCAGCAAAGAACATGCAGGTAACGACGGTGGCAAGAGCCAGACCGCCTACGGCCTTACCGACAAGAATATCGGCCAGATTGATGAGCTGTTTGGAAAGACCGCCTGACCCCATGAACACACCTGCGGCCACGAAGAAGAAGATGGACATGATGGTGAAGGAGTCCAGAGCGGTAAAACAGGTGGGAGCCTGTGTGGAGATGTGCAGAAATTCCGAGTTGTAAAGGGCTGCCATGGCTGCAAATCCGAGGGTAACGGCAATGGGTACTCCGAGCAGCAGGCAGATGAACATGGTGCATCCCAGAATAGTGACGATTTCCAGTTCCCATTGATCAATGATGGGTACGGCCAGAACCAGTCCTACAACAATGGCTATGGCGGAATTGAAAAGCCCGGTTTTACGGATTTGCCGGATGAGATTCTGAATAAGGCGTATGCTCATAAGCGTGAAGCTGATGGGCAGTACGGCGTAAGGGAAGACATAGGACAGGCCTATGGCAGGGGAAAACTGCGGCTTGGCAATCTGCATCATGGAGAGGTTGTAGCAGAGATATGCCAGTACGCCGGTAAAAACGAGAAAGAGAGCCTCATCGAGAACCCAGAGCATATTCTGGATACGCGGCGGCATGGCGTCGAAGAAGACGGTAATGCGTATGTTGGCGCGTTCTTTAATGAGCAGAGGAACAGAGAGATAGGAAAGCCAGATAAAACACCATACCGCAAGTTCTTCCACTTCGGCGGTAGAGCCTGCAATATGCAGAATATTGGTGGCAATATAGCGGAACAGCACCTGATAAGTGATGAGAACTATGGCCATGAGCAGGGCGATGACCAGAAAAGGCTTTTCAAAATTCTCGTCAAGCCAATGCAGTATGCTGCCAGTTTTAATGGGAATGCTCTTTTCCATGAAATCCTCTCAGAGCGTTGTACTATTGAAAATGTCTGCCTTATCAAGTACAATTCATACTGTATGTATTGAGAACTTCGGCAGAAAACCTGCTGTATATCCGGTTTTCCCATAAATAGAGATTATCCAGGGAAAAGCCGTTCTTGCGGCGGAGACGGGCTCCGGGAGGCTTTGTGGCAGGTGAATTATGGGTCCGGGAATCCCCGGACCCCTTTGTGTATTATTTCTGGGCATCCCGGAGCAGCTTCACCAGCTTGGGATCGAGCTGAGGTTCGAATTCATCCCATACGGCTTTGAACTTTTCCTTGAGGGCTGCTTTCTGAGTGTCGTCGAGGAAGTTTACCTTCACACCGTTCTGGTTGCAGTATTCCAGTCCTTCCTTTTCAAGCTGTTCAAGCAGTGTCCATTCCCATTCCTGTGCTTCTTTGGCAGATTCCATAATGGCCTGCTGGATGTCTGCAGGAAGGGATTCATAGAATTTTTTGTTCATGCAGCCGATGTGGGCCGTGAAGTTGTGCTGAGTAGGAAACATGTATTTAAGAATTTCGGCACGACCGAAGCTCTTCATGGACAGGAAGGAAAGCAGTTCGCCTTCCACGGTGCCTTGCTGCAGAGCCTGATAGACGGCATCGAAGGCCAGCGCGGTAGGATTCATGCCCACGGCCTTGCAGCTGGCTATGTCGATGGGAGAAGGAGTGGCGCGGATCTTGATGCCTTTAAGGTCGTCCACGGTCTTCACATCTTTCTTGGTGAAAGCCCAGGAACGCATGGCTGTGGCGTTGAACATGAAGGGATAAAGGTCGACGGTGGCAAGCTGTTCCACCACGTATTTGTTCAGATCTCCGTAGGCCAGAGCCTGCATGTAGGGAATCATTTTATCTGGCTCGCACATGTAGGGCATGTCGAAGGCTAAAGCGAACTTGTTGAAGCTGGAAAGAATGTTTGTAGCAATGGAGGCTACTTCCAGATTTCCCTGCTGCACAGCTTCACCGGAAACGCGGTCGGCACCGAGGACGGCGTTGGGATAGATCTTGACCACGACACGTCCGTTGGTCTTTTTTTCCAGGAGCTCTTTGAATTTTTCATAACCATAAGTAAATTCACTACCTTCAGAACCGGTATGTGATATGCGGATAAGAATTTTCTTTTCTTTTGCCGAAGCATGCTGAGGCAGGGCAGCACCGAAAACGGCGATAAGACCGAAGACCAGGCAACTTTTCAGAAATCTGTTCATGGATTCCTCCGTTAGAATGTTTTTTTCTTAAGCAGAGTGTCTGGCGACATTCTGCTGTGGACGGCGAGGGATCAGAGACCGAGCAGTTTTGCGGCATTTGCGTACATGACGTGTTCTCGAGCTTCATCCGTAAAGGGAAATGAGGCATACATTCTGAGCGTTTCGGAAATGTGCTCGAACGGATGAGCGCTGGAGAAAACTATTTTATTCATAAGCTGACGGTTGGCGGCCTGTATGTACTGCTCCATGTTGAAAAGCATGGTGCATGCAGAAAAATCGAGATAGACGTTCTGATGACGGGTGGCTACCCCGATCATTTCCATGATCCACGGGTAACCTCCGTGGCTGACGATGATGGTCAGTTCGGGAAAGTCTGAAGCCACGCGATCAATGAGCCAGGGGGCGTGATGGTCGATGACCACATTGGGCATGCCGCAGGAACAGCCGGTAGTAATGGCCACGGGAATACGTTCTTCACAGCATGCGGCGTAGAAGGGGTAATAGAGTGCACTGTTGACATCTACGCCGGACATGGCCGGATCAATGGAGGCTCCATGTACGCCGTATTCCCTGACGGCACGGCGGAAGGCGCGCAGGGCATCCATCCGGAGCAGTGGGTCAATGCCGTAGAATCCTGTGAAGAAGTCAGGGTACTTCTGGATACTGTCCAGCATACCCGGGTTCGTGGATATCGTATTCACGCTGGAGCCGATGTCTCGTCCCGTAACGACGGCATGGACGACATCAAGCTCTCGCAGCATGGCGACTTCTTCGTCCAGAGTCTTTGCAGGACGCTGATCGAAATGCGTAGCAGTACTGAAAGAAGAATCAAGAGGGTTGGTGAGGATACCCCTGAGAGTTTCTTCGGTCGCGGGGCGGAAACGCATGTCGATGATACTCATGGAAGCTCCTTATCTGCTTGCCGTTCGGCAGGCTGACTTTAATCGGCTGAGTCTGATTCGGCCCAGCTGTTGAAGGCATGTTCTCTATTCAGTGTGTCTGCGCCCATGCGGAGAAGCCTGTCTTTGTTCCAAGTGCCTCCATAGACGGCACTGACAAGATCAGCCATGAGATGAAGAGCCTTATCATGTTCCTCCGGCATCAGGGCACGAGGACAGAGCCCCATATTGTCGAAGGCGGCCATAGTCTGCTCGTGCAGTGTTCCACCGTGGGAAACTGTTCTGGGCAGGGGCGTGAGATCTTTTCTGGAGATCTTCAGAAGATGTGTGCGCAGTGCAGGTTCGTTGAACGCGGAGAAGGAGAGAAGCTCGGGGGAAAGTGTTGTAGGACAGAGGCCGAGATCAGTACATATTCTTTCCAGTCCCGGAGTCTGAGACGTCTGATCGAGGCATTCCCGACAAAGGTTGATCTGACCGTACGGCGTATTTTTCAACTCATCATGGAGCCGAGCACAACAGAGCAGACACTTTGTATCGTAGCAGATGCTTTCGGTCCGTTTTTCCGATATTCGGAAGGGAGAGACGGAAGTGCCTCCTCGCAGTACGATGGCCCGCAATCCCTTGGACGCCATAACTGCGCTGAGACCGCGGCTGGGAATGTTTTTTAGAATGGAGCTGGATGCTCCGGAGACAAGCAGTGAAGCATCGGGATTTCCGATGACGGTTGCTCGCCCCCAGGTAATGATGCAGGCATTTTTCCCGAATTTGCTTTGGAGGCTTTCGTGCAGATCATATCCTCCCATTTCATCCAGTTTTGCGGAGGGGAGAATATCTTTCAGGACAAGCAGAGAAACGTGCCCCTTGTCCATGACCATGACGTACTGTCTTTTTGGGGAAGGTTGTCCTTCAAAAATGGCAAGACGCAAGTCCATGGCTGCCATGAGTCGGGAGGCCCGGCTCATAAAATGGATACTTTCCAGCCTTCCTGTAGCGGGACTTTTGGCGCCGAGAAAGACCTCATCAAAGCAGGAAAGAGGGCATCCGGCAAAGATACCGGACGCCAAAATCAGGACGTTTTTATGACATAGGGGATCAGCACTGGGATCCATTTCCGTATAAAGGACCTGACTGATCAGTCCCCGGCCGCCGAGAATCCATCGTTCCTTTGGGAGATCGAATACCCGGACGTTACCGGTGGACATGTTGATGCGTACATAGCGATACATGAGGCACTTTTCCTGCGCTGAGGGAGATATCTCAGAGAAAGCAAGAATCGTGTCAAAAGTATCATGGAGATAAAATCATGATAATAAAGATAGTTATAAGATCTTTTTGTATGAGATTCCAGATGCGCGTATCTGAACGGATACATGTATAAAATAACATGTATCAATAAGACTCATAATTTTTTGTCGGGGACCACTATTTTTTATTCCTCCACATGTCGGGAGACATCCCCATCTGTTTGACTTTGCGATACAGTACACAGCGGGCTATGCCCAGTTCTTGGGCAGCCAGGCGCATGTTGCCCTGCGTCTGACGAAGCATTTCCATGATTGTCTCCATTTCCTGAACTTTGAGACGGTTGCTTTTGCCGGAAGGCAGGGCGAACGATACCGGTCCTTCCAGCGCATGACTTTGCAGAATGTGCGCAGGCAGATCGGAAATCCGGATCAGAGAGGAAGAAGAAATATTTATGGTGCGCTCGATGACGTTTTCCAGTTCGCGGACATTACCGGGCCAGTGATAGAGGGACAGGGCTTCCAGCACTTCTTCAGTGAAGCGAGCCTCTGGACGTCCCAAGGCGCGAGAGAATTTTTCAAGAAAGAAGGTAGACAGCAGACGAATGTCTGTTTTCCGGTCGCGCAGGGGAGGAATGGTGATGGAGAGGACGTTGAGTCTGTAGTAGAGATCGTTGCGGAATGTTTTCTGTCGTACGGCTTCCTCAAGATTGCGGTTGGTTGCGGCTACTACCCGTATGTTGATATGTTTCGCCGTCGTTCCCCCGACACGTACGACTTCACTTTCCTGAAGCAATCTCAGCAGGCTTGCCTGAGCGTCGAGTGGAAGCTCACCTATTTCATCCAGAAAAACGGTTCCTCCGTCAGCCAATTCGAACTTACCCGGCTTGCCTTGTTTCCGTGCACCGGTAAAGGCTCCGTCTTCATAACCGAAGAGTTCGCTTTCCAGCAGCGTTCGGGGGATGGCTCCGCAGTTCACCACGACAAAGGGGCCGTTTTTGCGGGCACTCGCATTATGGATGGACTGGGCAAAAAGTTCTTTTCCCGTACCTGATTCTCCGAGAATCAGCGTGGTGATATCGCTTTGAGAAGCTCTTCTTGCCAGACGAACTACTTCTCGTATGGCTGTGGATTCTCCCACTATGTTTTCAAAAGAATAGGCAGCTCCGGAACTCATCACGCGTGTGGCATATTCGCGCATGCGCTTGACGCTGCGCAGAGTGATGATGGAACCGCCGTCTTCTATGGGCGCACAGGATACCGAGTATTGGAAGGTTCCGTGAACCAGACGGAGGCTGACTTCTCTGTCGTTGATGCGGCGTCTTGCAGAGAGCATTCCTTCCAGGACGTCTCTGGAGAATATCAGGTCATAGATGGAGGTTCCTGAGGAGCTGCCTTGTCCTGACTTCGTATCAAGTCCGAGCATAGTCCTCGCTCTGTTGTTCATGGCTCGTATTCTGGCTTCGCTGTCGAGAATCAGAACGCCTTCATCCAGAAATTCCAGCATGGCGTTCTGTTCCTTAAGCAGCAGACGAAGGCGCAGTTGTTCGGAAACGGCATAAGCGGCGGCCTCCACCAGGCCGATGGTATGGTGATGATGATTTTGAGCGCTTATGGATATGTTGAGAATACCGACCAGATCGCTTTCGTTGAAGATCGGAGCACTGCAGCAGCACCAGTTTGTGGCCTTGCCGTAGTAATGTTCGGCTCCGATGATTTCTATGGGGCGCCGTTCGATGAGTCCTGTGCCGATGCCGTTGGTACCGGCGTGTTCTTCTGTGGAAAAAAGGCCTTTTTGAAAGACGGAGAGGGCATTGATGTCTTCTTCATGCCCTACAATATGTAGAATGAGACCGGAGCTGTCGGCAAGGCCGATGACGCTGTGTGCTGCACTGATGGAGGAAAACAGTTTCTCCATGATGGGGACAGCGCTTTCCAGCAGTTCACGGTTGCGTTTGAGTGCTCCGTCGAGCACTTCCGGAGATACGGGAATTTCTGCTCTTCTCAGATCTTCACAGGCACGGCAGCGTTTCCAGGATTCCAGAATAAAGGGGCGGACAAGCGATGTATCAATAGGTTCATGTCGCTTGAAGGCTTCCCGAAGTGCCAGCATGCTGTCGCAGGGATGAGTGTCGCCGGGCATATCTTCCTCCTTGAAGGCGTGTTGTCCTTTGTGGAAAATGCAGATGGCCGGTATTGTTCGCTTCTCCCCAAGACAACGTGATAACGAGTTGAATTAAAAATCTGACCCGTCAGATTTTTCGAGCAGGGCAGAGCTCCGTTGTCGGATCAGAAAGTGGGCGTTCATCGAAACATCTGCCCCGCGAGAGTTCAGTCCGCAAGCAGTGCGGCAAGACTGCGGGCCGTAGCCTCGTCATCTTCCGGACGACGGCCGGAGACGGCTACTCCTCCGATAACAGTTCCGCTTTTATTCTTTACAGGGATTCCTCCCCGGATCGAAGTCATGAGGTTGTCGCCGAAATCAGCCAGGGAAAGCTGTTCTCTGACGAGTCTTTCATGAAACTCTGCGGTACTTTGTCCCATGCGTGCGGCGGTGTAGGCTTTGGCCCGGGCCATGGTAAACGAGCGGGAAGACAGGCCGTCCATCTGTGTGTAGCCGAGCACGAAGCCGTGTTCATCGGTAACACAGGCGCATACCGGAGCGCCTGGACCGGCAATGTTTTGAAGTTGTCCAAAGGCCAAAAGAATGTGTGTCTGCTGAATCATGAATTCTCCAGAAATTGAACATGTTACATCTGTAAAAAGAAGAGCCGTACTGAGGGGGAAACCGTGGAACTGCTGGTAACAGCTGAGTCTTTCAGTCGGTCGTAAAAGGAGCGCAGGTCGCTTTACGGCTCCTGATCCGATGCAGATGGGAGCCCTTCTGATAGAGCGATGCTGCTGCAATCTTCATCATCATGCGCCGAAGCCGTCTGATAGAGCCGATAGGTAAGAGTCGCCAGAGGCATGTTGAGGTTTTTATGTTTTGCGGCCTGCTCCAGAGCTATTCCCATATCCTTACGGAGAAGACGCAAAGTAAAGGTCGGTGAAAAGTCGTGATGGACTATTTTTTCGAAGTTGCGGGTAAACTGTGTGGAGCCTCCCGCACTGGCTTCCACGACATCGACAAGCTGCTCCATATTCAGTCCCATGGATGAGGCAAAGCGGAAAAATTCTCCGACGGCGGCCAGATTGACGGCTCCGAGAAGGTTGGTCATGGCCTTGATCAGTTTGCCGTTACCTACGGGACCGAGTTGATAGACTTTTTCAGCCATGGCCGAAAAAACGGGTTCTGCTTTTCGAAAGTCTTCCGGATCACCGGCTCCGATCACAGTGAGCGTACCGTCTATGGCTTTCGGAAGTGCTCCGGTGATGGGCGCATCAATGACATGGATGCCTCTATCGGCATAAGCAGCCTGTACGTCCTTTACAGTTTCTGGAGAACAGGATGTCATTTCAATGATTATACATCCGGGACTGAGGGAACTGAGCATGGTCCGATCAAGGTAGATCTCTTTGACGGCGTTGTCGTCGGGAACGATGCTTATGACGAATTCCGCCTGAGCGACCATGGCTTCGACGGAGCTTTCAATGACGGCGCCGTGACGTTCGGCGAGGCGAGGTCTTTCCATGTGTCCTTTGTGCGGCATGACATGCACCTGATGTCCGGCTTTTAACAGATTCAGTGCCATGGGAAGTCCCATGGTCCCCAGTCCGAAAAAGGCGATTTCAGCCATGATGAGGGTCTCCTTGTTGTGCCATAAAATAATGTGACAATATGAACATGCAAAAGACGTGCCACAAGTCAGCATAAGTATGATGTTATCATAAAAATGGAAAGAGTTATCGGGGAAAGAGTGAATGTATATTTCTTATACATGTATTATAAATACATGTATAAGAATGATTCATAGATATGATCATGGGAAATATTTTGAGCTGCAAAAGGGAGGAAATGGTCAGAAAGAGGTTCTCTCACTTCCCTTAGAAAGGACCAGAAAGTGCCCTATGTTTTTTACTTGACGTCCGTAGTGTCAGAAGAATGATGTCAGACAGGTCTTCCAGGAAAGATATCAACGAGAGACCAGCTTCCATTCAGATCAGCCCGGATTTTGATCCGGTAAGGAGTCATGTGAAATGAAGAAGTTCTTGGCGATGGGGAAGGAGAGACTTGGTGCATGAGAAGATCAGGATGACAAGGAATATTTGTTTTCTATTTTTAAGTTGACAATGAATTTCAATTTCTTTATCACTCAGAAAAAGTTTGATGAGTATAACTTTTTCTAGGCATTGTGAAATTGGGAGAGAAACGGATGAATGCCCGCATGGAGCAGAACCGGCAGGAAAGGATTGATTCCGAAGCGCCGCGCCTGAACGGCATGGTTTTTCCTGCTGCAAAAGACCGGGAAACATGGAGAGTGGAAAAGTATTTTGCGAGGGAAGGGGTGGATCCTCTTTCCCGCGCCTTTGACGGAAAGATAGCGGTGCATCCCGGTGTAGGCGGAGCCATGGTTCCGTCCGAGAGCGTGGAAAAGAGTCTTGAGTCCCTTTTGGATAGACCGCGTCACGGGGACAGCGTGGCCTATATCCATGTTCCGTTCTGCGAAACGCACTGTCTGTACTGCGGCTTTTACAACCGGGGGTACAACAGGGAGGAAAGCGCGCGGTATACCGACACGCTGATCAGGGAGCTTCGGCTTTGGGAGAACAGAGCAGCACAGAATCAGGGCCCGGTACATGCCGTGTATTTCGGCGGAGGTACGCCTACGGCGCTGGAACCCGCAGATCTTGAACGGCTTCTCAAAGCCGTTCGTTCCTGCCTTCCGCTTGCCAACGACTGTGAGATTACGGTGGAAGGCCGGTTGCACAATTTCGGACCGGAAAAGATGGAAGCCTGTTTTTCCGGAGGGGCCAACCGTTTTTCTCTTGGAGTACAGAGTTTCGATACGAAAATACGGCAAAGCATGGGACGACTGGCTTCTCGCGAGGAAGTGTTCCGCAGGTTGGAGCTTCTGAAAAGCTATAATCAGGCTGCCGTTATTGTGGATCTTATCTTCGGTTTTCCCATGCAGAGCATGGAAATCTGGCTGGACGACATTGCCGCGGCCTGTTCTGCGGAACTTGACGGTATGGACTGCTACCAGCTCAACGTTTACGGGCAGACACCTCTCGGCAGAGCGGTGAGGGAAGGAAAACTTCCGCCTGCCGCGGATGTGCCCATGCAGTCGGCCATGTTTGCCGCCGGTGTGGAGGCATTGCAGAAGGCCTTTTACCGACGTCTCTCGCTGACGCACTGGGCCCGGACCAGCCGGGAACGTAATCTTTACAATCTCAAGGTCAAGGGCAGTGCGAACTGCCTGGCTTTCGGTCCCGGAGCTGGCGGCAATCTCGGCGGCTGGTTCTATCTGAATCAGAATAACTACAGGACATGGCAGGAAGCGGTGGAGCACGGCCGCAAGCCTGTGATGACGCTCGTGCGGCCCGATGCCCGTTTTTATTTTTTCCGTGCCGTGGCTGCGGCCATGGAGCAGGGCCGGGTGGATCTGTCGGCGCTGGAGCGGACGTACGGACTGAGTCTGATCCCGGTACTGGGGCCGCTTCTGGAGCAATGGACGCGCGCAGGGCTTGTCGAAATGTGCGGAAACATCATGATGCTTACCCTTGCCGGACAGTTCTGGCAGGTGAATCTCTCTCAGCTCATGCAGGATTTTCTTAAGCATGTGCTGGATGGGAAGCAGTAGGCATATTTTCCATGCGCTTTCGTCGCAGGGCAGGACGGAGCGTTTCTTGAAAAAGCGGGATATATCGTGAGATCGGTCGTTCGGTCGGAAGGGGAGCGACGTTTTTTCGTCATGCGGAAGAAGATAGACGCCGGAATGAGGTCGCGGCGGACAACATGTATGCTCACGGTACGCTTGAAAAGGCGTTGTTTCCTTCGGGAAACGAAAGAAAGGACTGGATGATGAAGAAGACGACGATGGCGTGGGCAGGCTTTTCGGGAATGCTGCTTGCCTGCGCACTGCTTCCGGCTCCGTTTGCCTTTGCGGAAGATACCGTCAAGGCCGGTGATGTGTACGTAACCGCCACGCGCGTGGAAAAGGAACTGCAGCAGGTTCCCATGAGCGTGACCGTGATGACGGCTGAGGATGTCCGGCGTTCCGGCGCGCGGACCGTAGGCGAGCTTCTGGAAGACGTGCCGGGAGTCCAGATCATGAATGACGGCTCTCAGGGGCTCAAGCGTGTAAAGATCCGGGGGGAGGATGCCTTCCGTACGCTGGTGCTCATCGACGGGCAGAAGATTTCCGAGCAGAAGTCCATGTCCGGTTCCCCCATGCTTATCGACGCTGCGCGTATCGAGCGCATTGAGGTCATCAAGGGACCGGCTTCGGTACTGTACGGTTCCGATGCCATCGGCGGCGTGGTGAACATCATCACCAGGAAAGGCGGAGAAAAAACCGTGGAGGGCGAGGTCTGGACGGGATTCAGCGGAGCTTCCCGGGGCTTTTCCGAGGGCATGGCGGTACGCGGCAATATTGACGGCTTCAAATACAATCTGTCCGGATCCCATTCCGATCAGGGCAATATCCATACTCCCGACGGGGAGCTGGCCAACACGAATTTCCGGCAGACCGATGCCGCGGCGTTCCTGAGTTACGACTTTTCCGAACATTTCACGCTCGGGGCAGGTCTGGATTATTATAAGGGAGCGTTCAACTCCACGTCCATGAAGGACAACGGAAACGGAAACCGTTTCTTCGTCAAGGTGCCCAAGTGGTCGCGTTCCAAGTATTACATGTTCGCGGAAGGAAAGGATATCAGCGAATATCTGGCCCGTGTCCGTTTCGATGCCTACTATCAGGAAACCGAAAAAAACATGGAAAACTATGTCGGGCAGGCCAGCGGCCCCGGCACTACCACGATGAACGGCACCCCGGTATCGTATACGGCGGCCAACGTGGTTATGGACAACTTTGCCCACAACATCATACGCAGTCGGGGGTTCTCTCTTCAGACCGACTGGCAGCTCGGGGCGGATCATTATCTCATTGCCGGATATGAGCTGAATTATGACAAGCTGACGTCCGACGGAAGGACGTATCTGGACAATAACGTCACCATGTCGCCGGTCATGAGTATTCTTATCAACAAGGTGACGGACAAATATTATGACGGCAATCAGCTGAATCAGTCGGTATTTGCGTCCATGGAAAGTCAGTTACCGTGGAATTTTGCCCTCACGTACGGCGTGCGTTGGACGCATGTGAGTACGGAGCTGACGAGGGGCGAGGAAATATCCGATCCCTATACCGGAAAAATGCAGATGGGCGGCATGACCCGGCCTATGTTTGATAAGTCGGGCACCGTGGATAAGCGGACTCTGGGGAGCGATACCGATTCCCGGCCCGTGTTCAACGTGGGCCTTGTATGGACGGGAATTGAGGATCTTGCCCTGCGCGCAAGCTGGGCACAGGGCTTCCGCGTGCCGAATCTGACGGAAAAATACATCGGTACGGCCATGGGCGGCGGTACCGTTTACGGCAATCCCGGTCTTGATCCCGAAACGTCCAACAATTTTGAAGTGGGTGCGCGTTATAATCATGGTGCATTGGATCTGGATCTGGCCTTTTTCTATTCCATTGCCGACGACTACATCGCTTCCGTGCCCGTTTCTGGAAGCAGCAGCGTTTATACCTATACCAATGTGGCCGAAGCCAGGACATTCGGTTCCGAACTGGCAGCCGGCTACAGATTTTCCACGCCGTACGGCGATATTACTCCCTATGCCACGCTGACATGGATGCGTCGCCGGTACGACGACGGCAACGGATGGAAGACCTACGATACCGCCACTCCCGAGTGGGTCGGCCGCTACGGTGTGCGTTACGCCAGGGCGCTCACCGAAAACATCGACTTCCGGGCCGATGTGTACGGACGCAGTCAGTCCGCCACGGTGTATCGTTCAGCCACGGGCAGCAGCAATTACGATCTCGGCGGATTCACGACGGCCAACGTGTCCTTCGGTCTTGATTTCGGCAAGGAACGGCAGTTCTCCGTCCTGGCAGAAGTGCTGAATATCTTTGACAAGCAGTATCAGTATAATACGGCCATTCTGGAACCCGGACTCCATGCCAACGTGAAACTGAGTTACCGCTTCTAACCCTTTATTATTTCGACGCATCCTCCTCCCGGATGAGACGGCCTTCCGCATATCTTCATGAAGAGGAAGCGCGGAAGGCCGTCGAACCGGTGAGCGGTCTCAGGAGCAGGCATGACTCGACCGTTTTTTTGCTGGAGCGCACGAGAGCTGGTGGTCATCGGCGTGTTCGCCGCGGCATCCAAGGTTTCCACGCTGCTCATAGCACTTGCGGGCGGCGGCATGAATCCCGTCAGTCTCATGGGCAAGAATCTGGTATTCACCACGCTTCTTGTGGTGATGCTCTGCAAGGTGCAGAGACCCGGGACGCTTTTTCTCTTCACCGTCATCAACATCATCGTGAGCATGCTGCTTCTCGGAGCAAGCGTCACGCTTCTGCCTCCCATGCTTCTGGGGGCACTGGCGGCCGAAGCGGCCATGTGGCCGGGACGACATGCCGGCGGTGTCTGGAACAGCGTAGTCGGCGCGGCGGTGTTCGACGTGCTGACCAAGGTATTTTCCCTCGGCATTTCCTGGCTGTTCATGCGTGAGAACCCCGCCATGATGGTCATGGTCGTCCCCTTTGTCGTCATCGGCTACATAGGTTCCGTCGGAGGGCTCTTCTCCGGCGTGAAGGCCGTGAAGGAGCTTCGCCATGCAGGCATCATTCATCAGTAGCGACGATATGAAAAAGTCGGATCGGGAGCAGGGGCTTTCCCCGGAACGGGATGTGCGGGCCCGGATGTTCGTCACGCTGCTTGCATCGGTGTTCACCATCGTGATTTCTTCCCCGGAAGGACAGGCTGCTCTGTTTTTTCCCTCGCTGCTCTATGCCGTGTCCGTACGGCGATGGCGTGCGCTCTTCGTATCCTATGCCGCCGTGATGCTGATGATGGCTCTGGCGTCGCTGTGTACATGGGGAATATCCCGTCTTGTGCCTTCCATGCCTTTTTCTCCGGAAGGGCTGGCGGTGCCTTTTCTGCGGGGAGCCGTCATGCTGAACGTCATCCTTCCGCTTGCGCTCACCTGTCGTGTTCAGGCGCTTCTGACGGCGCTGAAGGGGCTTCATCTTCCGTTCTGCATCTATATTCCCGGGGCGGTGATGATACGTTTCATTCCCACGTTCATGAACGATGTCAGACAGGTTGCCGAAACACTGAAAATCCGGGGATATCGTCTCGGGCCCGGCGAAATGTTCCGGCATCCTCTCATGATGCTGCGTCTGTTGTTTACGCCGCTGCTCTTTCGTTCCCTGCGCACATCCGAAGAGCTCGGAATCGCCGCGGAACTCAAGGGCCTTGAGGCGGGAAGCCGATTCGTTCCTTTTCGCCGCAGCATCTGGGGCGGTCGGGATACGCTGCTGGCGGTACTGTCGGTCATCGTCGCCGTTGCGGCCCTGTATTGCCATGTGCGGTGGGGAAGTCATCCCGGCGCGGCCATGCATTGAAACCGGTGTCACTTCATGCCCGGAGAGAAGTCATGATCCGTTTTGAAAACGTTACATATACCTATCCTTTTTCCGAGATACCCGCCGTACGCGACATCAATTTTTGCGTGCGTCCCGGTGAAGTGGTGCTCGTCACCGGCCAGAGCGGCTGCGGCAAAAGCACGCTCATGCGTCTCGCCGACGGGTTGTGTCCCGGGTATTTCAGGGGAAAGCTGAAGGGACGTGTCCTTGTGGACGGACTCGATACCGCCTTGTCGTCTCTCGGGGAGATTTCCCGCAGAGTCGGCACGCTGTTTCAGGATCCGGAACAGCAGTTCTTTGCGCTCGGCGTGGAAGATGAGCTGGCCTTTGTTCATGAATGGAGAGGGCAGCCCGCCGACCTTACCCGGGAAAAAGTACGTCAGGCTGCCGAATCGTTCGGTCTTTTCCCCGTACTGCATCATTCCATTCATGAACTCTCCGAAGGTCAGAAGCAGAAGGTGGGGCTGGCCTCCATTCTTTCTCAGAGCCCCCGGGCTCTCGTGCTCGACGAGCCTACGGCCAATCTGGATCCGGAGTCCACGGAGGCTCTGGCCCGTCGTCTTCGTACGCTCAAGGAAAGCGGCATGGCTGTTCTTGTGGTGGATCATCGTCTGTACTGGCTGGAAGGTGTGGCTGACCGCGTGCTCGTCATGAAGCACGGGGAAGTCTGTGCCATGGGTGGTTTTGCACTGCTTGAAGACGAGAGCCTGCGCGTAAGCTGCGGTCTGCGTGACTGCCACGTTGAGGATGTGCGCCGGTTTCTGCCGGACAGCGTCACTGCTCCGGAACAGAGGTCGGAACGGGGAGTGCGTGTGGAGGAGCTTTCCTTTGCCTACGAGGAAAGTGCTCCTGTTTTCGATCATGCGGAATTTTTTGTCGGACAGGGGGTGACGGCACTCATCGGTGACAACGGAGCAGGCAAGACCACGCTGGCCCGTCTTCTCACCGGACTGAACAGAGCAAGGACGGGGCGTTTTTTCATCAACGGAAAAGAATGTTCTCCGAAGCAGCTTCTCGGTCACGTGGGCATCGTGCTGCAGAATGCCGATCATCAGCTCCACATGCGGACCGTGAAAGAGGAGTTGACCGTCAGTTTGCAGCTGGCCGGATCGTTGACGGGGAGAGGCTCGACGGAAGAGAAAAATCTTTTTTCCGTTTCCGATCTGCTGGAACTTTTCGGCCTTTCCGCATTGGCGGAACGCCACCCGCAGTCGCTCTCCGGAGGAGAGAAGCAACGCCTCGTCATTGCCTGTGCCTTTGCCAAAAATCCCGACGTGCTCATTCTCGACGAGCCGACCAGCGGCCTGGACGGCGGCAATATGCATCGCATAGCGGAAGCCCTGCAACGGCTGGCCGGAAGAGGTGCCTCTATTCTGGTCATCACGCATGACCTTGAACTTATGAAACTTTCCTGTACGCGGTCCCTGCGTCTGCCGCTGTGCAAGCACTCGGGGAGAGCGGAGCATGCACGGACCGGTGCAGCCTTGGCCGGTGATCTCGGGAAATAGGGATGCAAGGATGTTTTTCAGGCAGAACAACGGAATTCAGGCGAAGAACGGTATTCGTGAATGGTCTGAAAAAATAGACGTTTCAAGGAGATGTGACATGATGGATTGCGGAACGGCGTTGACGGACGGACTTGTTCAGGGGGTGGTTGCCGCACTTGAGCAGAAAAAGCCGTGGATGCTGTCCTCTCTTGCCGACGAGTTCGGCGTGACGGAAAAGGCCGTGGCCGAAGTGCTGCCGGAGGGCATGTGCGCCTTCACCGGAGGAGAAAATTTCATCAGGGTATGGGAAGCGCTCGGAGAATGGGAAGCTGCAACGTTCATCATGCAGCATGAAGGGAACGTCGTGGAGGTGCGGGGGCGCATACCGAAGGGAACGTCCGGCCACGGATACTATAATCTCTCGGAAAACGAAGCTCTCGGCGGACATCTCCGGGCCGATGCCGTTACGGATATGGCCTTTCTCTCCATGCCCTTCATGGGCTTGGAGAGTCACTCCGTTCAGTTCTTCAATGCCGAAGGGCATGTTGTGTTTTCCGTGTATGCAGGGCGTGAGAATCACAGAATCATTCCTTCAGTAAAGGTATCCTTTCTTCATCTCCGCAGAGAAATGACCGGGGTGTGATGTCCGCCGTCTGAGGCCTTTGCAGAGCGGAGGCGGAGGGAAAGACGGCAAGAAACAGTCGCGTACCGTGTCGTACATCAGAAAAACATCATTAGGAGAACAGTCATGAAAACACTGGTTGTTTATTCTTCGCTTACCGGAAATACGAAAAAGGTGGCGCATGCCGTGGCTGAGGTCATGCCGGAATGTACCGTCGTTTCCGTGGAGGAAGCTCCGGCATCGCCGGAAGGCTATGATCTTGTGGCCGTAGGATACTGGGTGGATAAAGGCATGCCCGACGGCAGGATCCGGGCATGGCTTGAAGGAGTGAAAAACACTCGCCTGGTCTTTTTCGGAACCCTGGGCGCATGGCCGGATTCCGATCACGCCAGGGAATGCATGGCCCGCGGCGAGACCATGGCCATGGAACCTTCCCGCGGCAATACCGTACTGGGGTCCTGGCTCTGCCAGGGAAGGATTGATCCCAAGGTCTTGGAGGCCATGGCCAGAATGGCCGGCAACGTGCATCCCATGACGCCCGAACGTCGGGCCCGCATCGAGGAAGCGGCGAAACATCCTGATGAAGAAGACTGCCGCCGGGCACAGGCATTCATACGGCAGATGCTGGAGTGCTGCTGAGTGCGGATTCCGCTCCTGCCGTGACGGCAGAACGGAAGTTTTCGGGAATTTGAGAGAGAAGAACATCGTCCATCGTATATGCTGCATAGCCCGTCCGTCCATGAATCCGGCCATGGGCGGACGGGATATGCAGCATATACGATGGACGATGTTCTTCTCTCTCAAAGTCCCGAAAACTTCCGTTCTGCCGTCACGGCAGATGCTGGAGTGCTGCTGAGTGCGGATTCCGCTCCTGCCGTGACGGCAG
>JAXVQY010000352.1:0-5026 GCA_037303805.1 bacterium
CCGCCCGAAGACCCTGACGAGGGGGCTCGGGGGGAATCATTCCCCCCGATGCCTTCCCTGCCTTTCCTCTCTTTCCGCCTTTCCTGCCTTCCCGTTTTTCTTCCTTTTTTGACGCGGAGTTATGCACAACACGTCGAGCTTTCGACGCAACATGTCTAGACTGAGCCGTATTTATGGTTTATTCTACGTCCTAAAAAAGCGGAAACGCATCCGTATGTAGTAAAATACTCATCAATACAAACACGTTACCAGTCAGGAGGCACGAAAGATGCTTACCAAGGGGGCCATCGGGAACCTGATCAACAGGTACAAAGCAGTCCTGAAAAAATGTCATCTTATCAATGTATTCGGATCACTGGCCGTAGCCGCGATGCTGACGGCGTCGCTGCCTGCGGGTGCGGCGGCCATGGATCAGGATCTGTATGAAGCGACCAAGGCCATCACGACCTTCGGCAACGAGGCTTCGTTCCCCGAGAACACCGGCGACACGAAGCGGATCTACTTCGGCGGCGGTCTGGCGGAAGCCGGGCAGACCGTGGAGATGGACAGTTCCCTGGTCACGCTTTCGTCGGACACTCTGACCGGCGAAATGAATGCCGGCGGTCTGGCGTACGGAGCCGGGGCGGTGAGCAACGTCACCGATGCGAACATCAGCATGTCCGGCGGCACGCTGACGCAGATGACCGATCACCCCGACGACGACATCTACTCTCCGATCCGCGGCGGCGGTGCGGCCTTCAACGGGGGCACGGCCATCGTCGACAATGCCGTCATCAACATCACGGGCGGCGAATTCGCCACGGCAGGCGGCTACACCGACATCATGGGCGGCGGTGCGGCCGACGGCGAAAGCACCTCGCTGACGAAAAACGCCACCATCAACATCGGCAACAACGTCAAGCTGAACAGCAACGTTGCCGTGTACGGCGGCGGCGACGGCTCCGATGTCGGCACTGCCGTGATCAACATCAATACCGACTCCTTTGCCGACGGACGCGACTATTACGTCAACGGCGGCGGCATGGCCTCGGAAGGCGGCGCCTCCCACGTCGACAGCACCACGATACACCTGTCCGGAAGCAGCAGAACGGAATCTCCGAACGGGGAATACGGCTATATTTTCGGCGGCGGCGAAGCGGAAAACGGCGGCACTTCCACGGTGGGCAGCTCCCGCATCGTCATGGAAAGCGGCACTCTCTTTGATACCATGATCACCGGCGGCGGAAGCATCGGCGATCATAATTCCCAGTCTGCCAGAACCTCCGTGGACAACGCCTCCGTCGAAATAAAGGGCGGCAGCATCACGAATTCCGATATCTACGGCGGAGGCTCCGTCTGGGGAGACGCCTCCAACTCCTCCCATGTAGGCACGGCCTCCGTCACCGTAAGTGGCGGCACCGTCACCGGCAGCGAAACCATGCACTACGACGGCATCTACGGCGGCGGTCACGCCTATGCGGGCGTCGCCGACGTGGACAACGCCTCCGTCACCATAAACGGCGGCACCGTCAACAATACCTGGATCTACGGCGGCGGTTATGCCGAAGACGGCGAAAGCAACGTCGGCACCAGCAACATCACCGTGAGCAGCGGCACCCTTGCCTCCGAAATCGCGGGCGGCGGTCTGGCCTACGGTCAGAACGGCAAGGCTCATGTGAACAGTGCGAACATCACCGTGAGCGGCGGCGACCTTTCCGGCGCGTCCATTCCCGGCTACCGTCCGCACATCTACGGCGGCGGCATGGCGCAGGGCGGCACGGCCACGGTAGACAGCGCGACCGTCACCATAAGCGGCGGCACCTTCGCTTCCGGCTCCGACGGCTCCACGGTCGACATCTTCAGCGGCGGCGACAGCGGCTATTCGGGAAGCGGCGGCACCTCGCTCGTCAAGGACGCCGTGGTCAACATCAGCAACGTCAATCTGGACAACAGCACCGTGTTCGGCGGCGGTCAGTCCGAAGACGAAACCGGCAGCGCCATCGTCGAAAACAGCACCATCAACGTAAGCAGCGGCACCGTGGCGCACATCGTTGCGGGCGGCATCGGCGCAGGGGCTTCCACCGGCAGTTCCACGATCAACGTGAGCGGCGGCACCGTCGGCGACATCTACGGTGCGGGCATGTCGTCCGCCACCGTCGATACGGCAACAATCAACGTGAGCGGCGGCACCGTGACCGGCGACATCAGCGGCGACGCCCTGAATCTGAAGGATCTGAGCGTCACGCTTTCGGGCGGAGACATCCGCGGAGACATCAAGGCCTCTGCCGGTCAGAGCGCACAGATTCTTGTGGATACGGACAATCTCAGTCTCGGCGGCAGCCTCATCGGCAGCGCGCCCTCAAGCACGCTGAACTTCTCGAACAAGGTGACGAGCTTTGACGGAACGAAGTTCCAGGGCTTCAACGCGCTGAACGTGGCCGGTCAGACGACGCTGGCCGGAGGCTTCACGGACGCCAACGCAGGACAGGGCCTGACGGTCGGCGGCGGCGGAACCGTGACGGCCGACGTGGCGCTGAGTTCCGGCACGCTGACGTTGAGCAACAGCACGCTGGCCGCCGACAAGATCGACCTGAGCGGCACAGGCACCCTGAACGTGGCGGCAAACGGCACGCTGAACACCAAATCCGATCAGGTATTCAGCACCGGACTGGGCGAGAATGCGGAAAATCTGGATCCGTCCTCCATCAAAAGCGGCCTGCTCTTCAGCGGCGGCAATCTCGCGCTCAGCGACGACTACTTCAACCTGACCTACGTGAACGGCGCGGCCGAACTGCTGAAAACGCAGTCCGTGGGCGAACTGACCATGCTCGGCACGCTGAAGTCCGGCAACCTGGTCATCGGCACGAACGAGGGTTCGGAAGTGGACAATGCCGAAGTCGGCAACCTTCCCGTGCAGGTGGCGACCGTTTCGCTGACGGGCGGCGATACCGTGGCCGTCAACAACGGCAACGAAATCACGCTGCTGGGCAACGGGCAGGACGTCATCACCTCCGATCAGGGCGACGTGACCCTGATGGTGGGCAGCGAAGAAAGCAACGGCAGCGGCATCGTCAATCTCGGCGACGCCTCGACCGCAGGCGGCGGCACGATCAAGGGAACGGCCGTGGTGGCGGAAGACAGCCGTCTGAACGTGAAGAGCGGCGAATTTACGATCACCAACGTCGATCTGAAGAAGACCGGTGCGCTCAGCGTGGCGGATACCCTGAACACGGAAACGCTGACCGCCGAAGCGGAAAGCCTCGTCACCGTGGGCAACGGCGACTCGGCGGGCAGACTTTCGGCGCAGAACGTGAACATGAACGGCGGCCGCCTGTTCCTCGATCCCGTGTGGAGCGACGGCGCCACCATCGGCGACGCCTCTCAGGCCGCTCTCGGCGGATCCGAAATCAACGGCCTGCTGACCGTGGGACGCAACTCCCTGCTGACCCTCGGCGACACCGGCAGCGACTGGGCCGAACAGCTGTTTGCCCAGAGCGGCCTTACCTGGGGTGAAGACGCCGTATCCGCCGCGGTCGCCGTGAAGACGCCGCAGACTCTGGCCTCCATCGGCGGCCTCAAGGTGGACGGCACGCTGACGCAGGACAACGTGGCCTCGAAGGGCTACGCCGCGGCCGACAAGGCGGAATTCGCCTCCGGCTCCCTGCTCATGATGGATGCCTCCACCACCGGCGACGGCGCCATCATCGGCAGCGGCACCTCGACCCTGACCGTGGACGACGGCGCAAAGCTCTATCTCGGCAACGCGACCGCCAACAAGCAGTACACCGTGACCAGAGACTTCGCCTCCACGACCCTGTCGGGCTGGAACGGCAAGGATCTCATCGTCAACGATCTCGTCAACGCCGTGGCTTCCGCCGAAAACGGCAACGTCGTCGTGTCCACGACGAGCAAGGACATTCAGGAAACCTACCCGAACATCATTCCGGTCAACGCGCTGAACAGCCTCACTCCCGACGTGATGTCCGAAAGCACGGGCATCCGCTTCCTGAGCCGGGCCACGGAACCGACCTACCAGCCGTCCGATCCTGAGGCCATGGTCAACGAAGTGTCCCGCGCCGCGGTCACCGCAGGCGTGCAGAACACCGCCCTGCGCCTTGCCGACGCCGGTGTGGATCAGCTCACGCATCACCTGTCGCTGAGCTTCTTCGACAAGGGCAACACCATCCATCAGGACGGTGTGGACATCTGGGCCACGCCCATGTACGGCAACACCTACACGCACGGCATGGTCGCTTCCGGCGCCGCCGTTCGCGGCAACTACGGCGGCATGGCCGTGGGCGCCGACACCAAGGTGGGCGAAATCATGGGCGGCAAGGTCCGCGTGGGCGCGGCCGTCAACGGCGGCGGCGGCAAGTCCGAAACCCGCGGCACGGCCACCGATACCGAAAACTCCTACAACTTCGGCGGCGTGAACCTCTACGCCGGCTGGAACCTCGACAATCTGAACGTCATGGCAAGCCTCGGCTATGCCATGAGCAACCACGACGTGAAGATGAACCTGCCCGCCTCCATGGCCATGGGTCAGGCCAAGGCCGACGTGGATACCAACGCCTTCATCGCCGACCTGCGCGCCGAGTACCAGATCAATACCGACGTGGTGGACATCCTGCCCCATGCGGGCGTGCGCTACACCGCCCTCAATACCGAAAGCCACAAGCTGAAGGTCAACGGCTCCACCCTGAACTCTGTGGCGTCTGATACCCAGCACATCGTGCAGTTCCCCGTGGGCGTCACCGTCACCAAGAACATCGACGTGAGCGGCTGGAACATCAAGCCCCAGGCCGACGTTTCCGTCATCCCCGCCGCCGGCGAAAAGAAGAATACCTCCAAGGTGTCCTACGCCGGACTCAACGCCGTGGACAGCGTGAATACCCGCATCATGGACTCCACCAGCTGGGCAGGCATGGTCGGCGTCCAGGCCGAAAAGGGCAACTTCGCCCTCGGCCTCAACTACGGCGTCCAGGCCTCCAGCCACGAAACCGACCAGAGCGTCAGCGTCGGCATCAGCTGGAAGTTCTAAAGGCAG
>JAXVQY010000353.1:0-4905 GCA_037303805.1 bacterium
ATCAGAGCGCAGATAAGACCGGCTTCGGTGCTCAGGCCCAGAGCCCACGGAATGCCCATCTTGGCGAGTTCGGTGGGGTTGGCGGCGATGTAGGCGTTGGCCCCCACGGTGTAGCAGGCGATGGCGATGAAGAAGATCAGCGTGAAGGAACCGACAAAGCGCTTCACATTGCCTCTCATGAGCTTCACGCCCACGGAGAGAACCGCAGTGATGAAGACATACGTGATAAGCAGCGCAGCCCAGCCGGGCACGAGTCCCTTCGTCGCCGAAGACAAACCGTCAAAGGGGTTGCTCACCCACATTCCGACCTTGAGGGTCCAGCCCAGAATATCCAGGCCGATCAGTTTGCCCAGTGCCAGCACGAAGATGAATAACCCGCAGACGAGGGCTACTTTGTCTTCGTTGAAAGCAGCTTTCGTTGACATATAAACTCCCCTGTTAAAAAGATAAATTCCGTTGCAATGCTCGCAACCGGCACGCAAAATAATATTATTAAAAAAAAGTTCAACAAGTTTATTTTTTGCTCCGCTTGAAAGCAGATTATTCATTTTTAATAATGATTACCTTATGTTAGTATAAAAACTTTGATCAGAATGGCACCTTGCCTCTTCTCTCGGAATTTATGCTTTTCTACTTTTGCAAGAAATATAAATTACAATATATTTCAATATATTATAAAAATGAAAATATTTTGTTACGAAAATCCTAAAAAGAAAAAAAATTTTTCTTTCAAATATTCTCATTATGGAAAAAATACGCCGTTCAAAAACGGCATGACTTCGTACCCATCCCGCAAAGATCCCCTCATAACACACACGAGAAGAACTTTTGCGAAAAACACCACAGCGAAAACACAGAGCAGCATTGTTCCCTGTGCCCTGAAAAATTTGTATGAAAGAAAAAATATCCGGTGGAACTCTCGCGATAAACAACATGCATCCCGTCCACACAGACCCGTTCTGAGAACAATGCCTTGCTCTTCTGCGAAATTCCCGGCATCAGGACCGGAAGTCAACCGCACACCTCCGCCCCCTGCGCCGCAAGATAAACCGGGCCACCGCTGAGGCATATCCCTCCCGCAGGATAATAGCCGCAATCGCAAAAAAAACGTAATCTCATGTATGACGATTTCAGATGGCCGGACTCGTCCTCAAAGCCGATACCGGATTCATTCTCGTTGAAAAGGCCGTCAGATACCGGCAGCAGATAGGCCATTCACCATGACAACAAAACGCCCGGAAAAAGAGAACACGTAAAAGATCTTCTCCTCATTCATCATCTTATTTTGAACGCAAAAAAGGAGTGTTATCCCATGACGACATGAGGACCGTATGAATCCATACGGAATGGCACAAGTTTTCTGACAAAATCCGCCTTGATGCCGACTGCCTCGAGAAATTTTCCGAAAGAGGCATCCCCCATGCACATTTTCATACTTCATCCGTCTCGTTGCCTTCCTCTTTCCGGTCTCATTGACGACCTTGCATCCGACCCGTCAGCCTTTCGGTCATCGGTTCTGCCTCAGTCCACTTTGACGACATATTTTGCAATATATTCCTCACCGGTGTCCGCCAGCACATAATTCATCTGATCATAGGCATACACTGGACTGCCGAGACACTTTTTCTGCCGAGCCAGTTCATCCAGCATCGCCATGAATGCCTGCTCGTGACTCCGCAGGGAACCCTTATGATACAAACAGGCATACCGACCTTCTTCCATGAACGTCGCATTCCTCAACGCAATATTATTCCGGTTCGCCGTGAACAGATAACATATTCTGAATACTCTCTTTTCCGCACATTCCCGGGGAATGATCACGCCGAGAGGCGGATCAACGGCATTTCCATCCATAAGACTCTGCATCAGACACTCGGAATAACATTCCGCACTTGATTCCCGACCCGTGATTTTTTCCGAATCCACCGGATACACAAGTATATTTACGGCAGGTCTTTTTTCGAAAAAAATATGATCATAGTCAGCGGCAAGGGCCTCTCTGCCCATGGATGCAAGGGTTTTCAGCATGGCAAGTCTGTGAGCTATGCGCTCCTCTTCCTTTTCCAGAACGGCAATACGCTCCGCGAAAAATCCGAGATAGCCGTCAGCTCCGCAATTTTCACGATATCTCTTTATTTCCTCCAGAGTGCTGCCCGTTTCCTTCAAAAGAGAAATGAGATCAAAATCAAAGAACTGCTTCATGCTGTAGCGGCGATAACCGTTTCCGGCAATGTAGTCGGGCTTGAGCAGGCCCTTTCTGTCATAATGGAGAAGGGTGTCCCTTGTGGTATGGCATACACGGGCGAATTCTCCGATGTTCAAAAAATTCCTCCTTTCCACTCTTTTCTCCTTGACCCTTGTGTTACCCCATAGTTTACGCTCTGGAGCTGCCGAAACAAGTACTCAGGCATCCCTGTTCAGAAACGGCAGCAAGGCAGCAATGTTTATTATGAAATGGACCGAACTCTCCATCGTCCGCGCGGCATGCGCGTATTTCTTTCTCTGTCCCGGACTCACCTACGGCGTCCTTACCGCCCGTCTGCCCGCACTTAAAATACAGACCGGAGCCGATGAATCACAGCTCGGTCTGATGTTGCTCTGTCTCGGTCTGGCCAGTCTTGCAGCGCTGCTCAGCAGCAGCAGCTATCTCATCACTCGCTGGGGAAGCCGTGTTGTTCTGACACGTGCTTCTCTCATCCTTCTCATTGCCATCCCTCTGTGCTGCCTCGCACAGACTCCGATTCAGCTGGGCGCGGGCTGTCTGCTTACAGGCGCAAGCATGGGACTTGTGGACGTCGCCGTAAATACTCAGGGTATACAGATTGAGCACCGCTACCGTACTTCCTGCATGTCCTTCATGCATGCGGCCTACAGCCTCGGAGGCGTCACGGGTTCTCTGGCAGGGGCCGTATGTGCCGGATTCGGTCTGAGTCCGTTCATCAACGCGGTATGTCTTCTCGGTCTTTATGCCTGCTTCCGGGTATGGGCCGCACCGCGTCTTCTGAACGATGTCCCCGCCTCTTCCACAGAACAAAAAAATGCCTCTTCCGGCACGATTCCCCTCTTTGTCGTCGTCTGCGGTGTTCTTGCCATGCTTGCCTATGCCTCAGAGGGCTCCGTCGCCGAATGGGGCAGTCTGCTGCTTTTCACCGTCAAAGGAGCTGAGGAGCATACCGCCGCTCTTGTATTCGCGGCATTTTCCGTCACAACCGTATTCTGCCGTCTCTTCGGCGACAGACTGCGCCACATTCTGAGCGATTTCATTCTCATGCTCGGCGGATCCCTTCTGGCTCTCTCCGGTATGTTGCTCGTCCTTCTTTCGCCCTCTCCCGCCGTATGCCTTGCTGGTTATGCGCTCATGGGAACCGGGCTTTCCCCCATCGTCCCCATTCTTTTCAGCCGCGCGGGAAGCTGTCCCGGCATCAGCCCGGGAAAAGCCAGCGCCGTCGTTTCCCTTCTTTCCTACAGCGGTCTGCTGTTCTTCCCGCCCATGCTCGGTTTCATTGCCCATAAACAAGGCCTGGAAAAAGCACTGCTCACCATTATCGCCGCATGTCTGTGCCTTGCTCTGGGATCCTTTCTGTTCAGAAGCCAGCGACGCCGAAACGGAAAACCATGAACCTCGACAAATATGTCCGACGACTGCCGCCCTTTCGGAACCGTTGAGATCTTCCGGGCTTTCCCTGCTCCCCGTAACGGTCGCCCTCATCGACAAAAACGCCGGGATAACGTATTCCCGGCGTTTTTACCGACTATGTATTCAACGTCTGTTCCACGGCATTTTTGCAAGCAGAAGTCCAAGGCCGCAGACCCCCGTGACTCCGGCAAACACCAATCCTGCGCCCACGAAGGCAGACAGCCAGAACATGGGATGCCAGACCCAGCTGCCCAGTATCCCAAGAAGTACCAGCGATCCGGCTCCTATCTGTATCTGACGGAATAACGGCATGCCCGTCTTTTCATGACGAACCGGAAGCCCTTCCTTCTGCCAGCCCGAAAGTCCGCCTTCCATCTGCCAGGCCTGTATGTCGCCTGCAAGACTTTTGAGCTCATCGGCTGCCTTTTCCGTTCTTCTGCCGGACCGACAGAAGAAAATCAGCGGCTTGTCCGGCGCGTCGGTATCTTTCAGAGGATACAGCTTCGCTATGGATAACGGGACCAGCCGAGCTTCCGGGATGAAATTTTCCGCATATTCCGAAGTTTCTCTGATATCAATGAGACGGGCTTCCCCGTTCTGCAGCATCTCGAACGCCTTGCGAGGAGAAATGGTAGGCAACATGACGACACTCCTGTTTTTGCCGTCAGCTTGGCAGAAAACGACAAAACCCGCAACCGGTGTACACGTATTTACTGTTGTTGTTCCACCATTCATGCATGGCGTTACAATCGGAAAAGAAAACCGGCCGCAATCCTGAATAGTGATCCATTATACGGAAGCATGGAAAAACTTATGAGAATGTATCATTATTGTTTGATATTAATCAATATAAATCAATAAATTATACTCATCCCACCGTATTATTGACATTTATGGTCAAATCATACTACTTTTTTTGCGCTTTCCGCAGGGAAAGCACATGATCCCGTTGAAGCTGCCTGAACGCCGAAAGGCCGACTAGCAGTGGAGGGAGCTCTGGAGAATCCCGTTTGGGTGCCGAAGGTGCAAGGCGAAAGCCGAAACTCTCAGGCCAAAGGACAGAGCTTAGGATCCTGCCGCTCGACCATACCTGCCGCTTCATCCCTAAGCGTTTCTCTGGAGCAAATCTCGTGGATTTGCTCTTTTTTTGTACCCTAGAAACAGAGACATGCTCAGGAGCGGCAACGCCCCCATGTACTCGAAGGAATGTTCCATGGAATTCATCAGTCAGATTGTCGACGCGGTCAACGGTGTGCTCTGGGGCTGGC
>JAXVQY010000354.1:0-2939 GCA_037303805.1 bacterium
ATTGCGTTCCAAAAATTTCTCTAGATGAAGCCATCATTTTAAGAAAATAAAAAATATCAAAAGCCTTCGATATCCGTCGGAGGCTTTTTGATATCTTAACTTCTCATGGCATAAAAAAAGAAAATATGCTATTTCACTTTTGTGACACGTTATTTATTTTTGTGCCACCTATTATTAAAAATTTCGGAGATTCCATGAGAAACATCTTTTCTCTCACAAACGCAGTCCTGCTACTTATATTGCTCCCCTTGGTCGGACAGGCTAGGAGCATCACGGATATGCGTGGGATCACCGTCAATATTCCTGATTACATTTCCTCTGTGGCCACCATTGACGACGGATTCATCGAAGGCGTCATGACTCATCTTGGAGTCATCGATCGTGTCAAGGCTATAGGTTCGTGGTCCATGAAAAGAGATTATACATATATTATCACGTCCCGCTCCGGTGACAGTCACGAATATCGCGGCTGGCACACGATGAAATACCTTAACCCATGGCTGAATGACCTCCCCTGTATCAACTCTCCTCAGGGAAACATCATCAACTATGAAATTCTTGCGTCTGCTGAACCTGACGTAGTGCTTCTTCGAGCAGGAGATACAACCGTAGGAACTGACAGAGAAAAAGTAACAAGAACCATCGAGACGATTGAAAGTCTCGGCTTCCCTCTTGTCGTTCTCTATTCTCCCTCCTGGTTTCGCTCCTCCGATCTCTCCAGCATGAAAAAGGAAGCCGGTATCATTGGTGAACTGTTCGGGCAAAGAAAAAAAGCGGAAGAGCTGCTCAAAAAGCTATCTGATACCGAAACAATGATACGTGAACGAACCAAATCCATTTCCGATAACGATCGCACCTCCGTACTACTTCTCGGACTTCATCCTGATATAAGAAAAAAAGGCGGCGCAGGTTCAGTGCAAGGAACGGATACACCGGAATCCTATATTATCGAAAAGGTTGTCCACGCACAAAATGCCTATCATGGTAAGGGGATAGGCGTCCCCATGAGCGCAGAACAGATCTATGCCTGTGATCCTGACGTCATCATTCTGCCTACGGCCAATGGATATCATCCTCCATTCGAGCTTTATGAAGCACCTTATTACGATAATCTCCAGGAACTCAGGGCTGTCAAAAGTCGCCGCGTCTATGCTCTTCCCTGGTCTCCCATGAATGCTTCTCGTCGAATTGAATATCCCCTTGATATGCTTATTATAGCAAAAGCAGCATATCCAGACCGCTTTGCAGATATCAATGTATACGACTTTGCGCTGAAATTTTATCAGGAAGTCTATGGAGTCGACGAAGTGACGGCTGCGGGGCTGCGAAGCACTCAGCTGCTTGACTGGATGTCCTCAAGCAATTTCTAATATTAAAGCATAGCTTCAAGTATCAAAAACATAGGGAAGTCCTTCCGGTATTTTCACTTGTTGATTTCAGAAACATTTAAGTTATGATGAAAACATTTCGAGCCGTTCTGATCACCCTTCTCTGTCTTCTCTTTGCAGCAGCCTTTTGTCTGGCCCTGATGTCTGGTGATTACGACATGACGATCGGCGACGTACAGCGTATTATCGCCATGCACCTCGGCATTGGAAACGAAGCACCTCCACGAATGCACAACATCATCATCTGGAACCTTCGTCTTCCTCGACTGCTTCTCTCCTCCATGGCCGGTACCGTTTATCAGGGATGTTTTCGGAATCCTCTAGTAGAACCTTATATTCTTGGAGTGTCGGCAGGAGCATCATGTGGGGCTGCCCTGGCCATCGTCTTCCCGGCCATCTTCCCCAATGGACAACTATCTGCCTTTATCGGCGGTATGGCAGCAGTGCTGCTTTCCTTCTTTCTCGCCCGCAACAGGGGAGAAACTCCCCCTGTCACACTGATTCTGTCCGGTATTATTGTAGGATCTCTGTTCTCCGCTGCCCTTGGTATTATGAAATACCTTGCTTCTGATGTGGAATTGAGGGAAATCACCTTCTGGATGATGGGAGGATTCTATTATGCCAACTGGCATGATGTAACCGTTACGGCATATACCGTATTACCCTGTATTATTATTCTTAGCTGTCTGTCGTGGAAGCTCAACCTGCTTTCTCTGGGAGATGAAGAAGCAAGAAGTCTGGGTGTTCATCCGGACCGCCTGAGAATTCTCTTCATCATCATGGCCACACTTGCAGCCTCCGTATGTGTCTCCGTTGCAGGTATTATCGCCTGGGTTGGTCTTATGATGCCGCATGCAGCGCGGATGATGTTCGGTCCGGACAACCGCTGGGTACTTCCATGTGCTGCTCTTCTTGGGGCACTCTATATGCTTCTTTGTGATACTCTCTCACGTACATTGACAGGCACAGAAATTCCTATAGCAATCATCACCTCCATCGTAGGAGCCCCGTATCTTCTCTGGCTGCTCCGTGCTAAAGGAAGAGAACTTTATGGAGCGTGACATCCCCTCTCCGTTATTCACCTTTTCCAAAAACTTCGCCTTCCATACATCCATGAATACTGACTGTTCTCTCGATACCCTTTTGCTGCACGAAGGTCTCAAACAGAGTTTTTTTCAGAAAATACGCCATGTATTCTCTCAAAACGTCAACAAACATACTGACACGGTTGCAACCAGATCTGCTCTTGACGTACGGCAACTTACTTTCTCATATGCCAAACAAACTATCCTTCAGGACATATCTCTTTCCATACAACCCGGACAGATATGCGGTCTTCTGGGGCCGAACGGTAGTGGAAAATCAACACTTTTTCGCTGCTGTATGGGATTCCTTCATCCTGAGAAGGGACAAGTGCATGTTAAAGGAGTCAACATTGCCCATATGTGTCCATCGGAACTGGCCAAACATGTAGCCTACGTTCCCCAGGAACACCGTCAGCCCTTCCCTTTCCTTGTCCGTGACATGGTACTCATGGGACGTTCGCCTCAC
>JAXVQY010000355.1:0-4803 GCA_037303805.1 bacterium
CGGGAGCGGCCAACGCGCTGCGCTACTACAACACCTGCTTCATGCTTCAGGGGCCCGGGGGCGGCCTGCTGGTGGACGGCGGAGGCGGCAACGGCATTCTCGTTCAACTTCAGAAGGCCGGTCTTTCCCTTCTCGATCTGACGGATATTTTCGTCACTCACGAGCACATCGACCATTCTCTGGGCATCATCTGGCTGGTGCGCATGGTCTCCTCGCTCATGCTCCGGGAAAAAAGGAGCGAGATACTGCGCATCTACTGCCATACCCGGCTTGCGGAAAAGCTGCGCTCCATCTGCCAGTTCACCCTGAGCGAAAAGCAGTTTTCCCCCGTGGGCACGGGCATACGCTTCATGCCCGTGAAGGACGGCGAACAGCGCACCATCGCCGGGCACACGGTCACGTTTTTCGACACCCATTCGCGCAAGGCCGATCAGTACGGCTTCCACATGCAGAGTCCGGAGGGGCAGCGCATCGTATGCACCGGCGACGAGCCGTGCAATCCCGCCTGCGGCCATTATCTGGAAAGCGCGGACTGGCTGTTCCACGAGGCCTTCTGCCTGGAGTCCGAAACGAACATCTTCCATCCTCACCGCATCGGTCACGGCACCGTGCGGGAAGCCGCCCTTCTTGCGGGCAGGCATCACGTGCGCAATCTCGTGCTCTGGCACACCGAAGACCGCACGCTTCCGGCCCTGCGCAAGGAACGGTATACCGAAGAGGCGCGACAGGCCTTCCGCGGCGGCGTGTACGTGCCCGACGATCTCGAGGTCGTGCCGCTCGTCTAGCCGCGTCACGAGACAGAAAAAGGGGGCCCGAAAGCCCCCTTTTTTCTGCGTCCTCGCAAGGCCTGCCGCCGGACCGGTGCGGGCCTGACCGCCGTGTTCACGGGCACGGCCGGAACAGATGCCGCGCGGCCTGCCCCGGCTCCGGAACATCCCGGCCCGCCTTGCAGAAATCCGGAAGAAACCTTGTCTGTCCTGCCGTCAGGCGGAACGCAGCAGTTCTCCGGCGGTTTTCCGGCAGGCGAACCACGCGGGCAGGAAGGCCGCGAGACAGCCGCAGCCCGCAGCTGTGAGCGCGGCCAGACATTCCCTGGCCGAAATCGTCACCGTGAGGGCCACGCCGGTTTCCGCCTGAATCCATGCTGCGGCGGCGGAAGCCATGAGACAGCCGAGTCCCAGCCCGAGCAGACAGCCCGCGAACAGGATGCCCGACACCATGAGCCACACGCTCACGGCCAGAAAGGCATGCGACGCGCCGAGCGCGCGCAGCAGGGCCATGGCCTTCACGCGCATGGCCACGGCAAAGAATCCGGACACCAGCGCCGCGGCCAGGGCCGCCGCCTGGGCGCCGGAGGCAAGAAGCATCATGACGTCGTGCATCTGCTCCAGCGTGCCGAAAAGCCGGGTAAGCACCTCGCCGGTGAACACGGCCTGCGTCTCGGACGTGTTCAGGGCGCTTCTCAGCCGGTAGGCGTCGGCCACGGTGACGGGCTTCACCACCACGACGGAGCATTGTCCCTCGCCGCTGCCCGAACCGTGCATGTTCCAGAGGGCCTCGATGGGCACCACGACGGCTCTGTCCCAGGGCGTGCCCGTGGCAGGCATTCTGCCCACCACCCGGAAGGTATGGGCGTGGGTCCTGCCCTCCTCACCCGGCACGGCTTCGGCCACGCTGCCGTGACTCGGGGCAAAGCTGTCGCCTTCCCGGAGCGGCACGGACGCGCCCACCACGGCTTCCCCGTCATTGAGAAACATGCGGCCCGACGCCAGCGGACGCCTGCCGCCCAGGTTCACCAGTTCCGGGGAGGATCCGGCAATCGGGCAGTCGTGCCAGCGGTCGCCGAAGGCAAGCGGCGCGGCCCAGCGCACGCCGCCGTGAGCCTTCACCTCTTCCAGCGTGCCGCCGGGCATCAGGGAAAGCGCTTCGGGCCGGAGATACACCGCGCCCAGCACCAGATCCACGGCGCTGCCCTTCGCGCCGACCAGCAGATCGAAGGCATCGGCCGACTGCGCCATGCCGGAACGGACGGCGCGTTCCATCATGGACACGGCGGGACTCAGACTCCCGGCAAAGGCCAGAACCAGCGCGAGAGCCAGCGCACCGCCCCAGGAGCGGCGGAACTCGCCTCGCAGAAAAAGAAAAGGATTCATACTCCACCCTTACGAGCGTTTCATCGTTGAGACCGGAAACGGACGCCCCGGCGCTCTATTTTCTCTTCAGATCGTCGTCCAGACCGGAGAGCAGACGGCCGCGCTCCAGACGGTAGCGGCGGTCCATCCTGCCGTGCAGCACCTGTTCATGAGTGACGACCAGCAGGGTGCAGCCTTCGGAACGCACGAGATCCACGAGTTCGTCGGTGACGAGCTGGGCGTTGCTGCGGTCGAGGCTGGCGGTGGGTTCGTCGGCCAGCAGCACGGACGGCCGGAAAAGCACGGCGCGGGCCATGGCCACGCGCTGCTGTTCGCCGCGGGAGAACACGCCCGTGCCCGCATCCGTCCGACGTATGCCGAGGCGGCGGAGCAGATCACGCGCCCTGTCCCGCAGATCCTCGGGAACCGAAAAATGCCGGAACGTGGCGGGCAGCAGGACGTTTTCCATGGCCGAAAGCTGCGGAAAAAGCTGAAAATCCTGAAATATCATGCCGATATGGCGGCCTCTCCAGGCATCGCGCGCGCCTTCCGGCATGCGGACAAGATCGTCGTCGCCCCAGCGCAGTTCGCAGCCGGGACACTCGTCGGGCAGCACGAGGCCGCAGAGAAGATTGAGCAGAGATGTCTTGCCGGAGCCGGAATCGCCGTAAATGCCGACCAGCGTGCCGCCGGGAATAAAGAGTTCCGGGATGTCCAGCACGCGGCGCGTACCGCTTCCGTCCTGAACGCTGTAGCGGATATTCCGCAGATGAAGATCGTTTTCCATGCTGCCTCACAGCCTGTGGAAGGTGGCGTTGCGCAGACGGAGCTGACTCACGAATCCGGTTTTCTCATCCGTCCATGAACCGACTTCCAGATCGCCTTCCACCTCTATGACGGTGTTGTTCTGCACGAAGCGCTGCCTTTCCGAGAGGTAGACCACGAGAATGCTGTCCGGCCAGTCGGAATCGGACTGGCAGAACGGACAGAGAGCCACGGGTTCACGGGTCAGCACGAAGAAGTCCGCGTCCGCCTTGAGCGGCGGAGCCATGAAGCCGCGGATGACCACGTGACTGCCCTCGAAGGACAGCACCTTGTCGGAAAAGCGCAGTCCCAGAGCGCCGCCTCCGCTGTAGAGCTCGTCGAAGCTGAGACGGTTTTCCGTCCCGGCCTGCGCGACGGGCACGCCGAGAACAAGACAGAGGAGCACGGTCAGCCAGATTTTCATATCGTCGTCCGTTGCGAAAAAAGTTCAGGGGATGCCGGAACACCTGCGGAAAAAGCCCTCCCCGGCTCCGCCCGGCGTCCCGTTCATCCCGGGAAAGGCGCCCCGGAGATCCGGAGCGCCCGCTCGTCGAGGAAGGAAGACCGATGCCTTCCCTCCGTGTTCCTTATCTGCCGAGGGCCATGGCCTCGGCCATGATGCGGAAGATTTCCGTGCTGTTCATGAAACCGTGGATCTGATCGGCGTTCGGGCCTCTCGCGCCCACCACGAGGTCGTCGACGGCATGCACGCCGGTGGATTCGCTGCGGGGCAGGTTGCCGGGCACGAACTGGGCGCCGGGCATGTCCTTGTAGGCCGCGTTGGCGATGTAGTGACCGTTCTCATCCTTCACGGCCGGCACGAAGGGGCCGTCGAGCTTGGGACGGAAGGTCTCGTAATGGTCGGGATAGTTGCCGATGAAGGCCGCCAGACGCTTCGGCACGTTCACGTTGTCGGGATAGCCGTCGCCGTCCTCGTCCCTGTAGTCGGGATAACCGGCGGCCGCATAGATGCCCACCTTGTCGCGCATGAGTTCGCCGGGCAGATTGTCGTCCACGGTGCCGATGATGCTGAGGGCATGGGTGTGATCGCCCGTGACGATGAGCAGCGTGTCGGGGTGAGCGTCGCAGAAGGCCTGTGCCTGCGCCACCACCTTGTCGAACATGATGGTGTCGTAAACGGCGCGTTCCCAGTCCAGAGGATGCGTGTACTTGTCCACCAGACCGGCTTCCAGCATGAGGAAGAAGCCTTCGGGATTCCTGGACAGCACCTTGAGCGCGGCGTCCATGGAATCGGTGAGATCGGGCTGATCCGGGAACTTGGAGACCGTCCCCTTCTTGAGCTGCTTGCGGTCGAGAGCGCCGTCGAGGTTGCCGGTGTGGAACAGACCGAGCAGACGGTCGGGCGTCTTTTCCATGACCTTCAGAAGTTCGGTGCGCGTGGTGGCAAGGGTGTATCCGGCCTTGCGGAAATCTTCCACATAGTCCTTTTCATCCTTGCGCTTGGAGCCGGGCACCGTGCGGGGCAGAAAATACGCGGAACCGCCGCCGATGAGCACTTCGGGACGTATGCCCGCGAACATGCCCACGATGGCCGCCTTTTCCGAACGCTTGCGGGTGTGGGAAACCACGGATGCAGGCGTGGCATCCTCTATTTCGGCGTCGGAGACGATGCCGATGGACTTTCCGGTCTTGCGGCGCAGAAGCTCGGCAATGTTTTCCTGACGCGGATCGTCGAAGGGATCACGGGTACGGTCGGCATACACGCCGATGGCATTCACGCTGGACTTGTGACCGGTCATGTAGGCGGAAGCCGTGTTGGCGGAGTCGGCCGCAATGGAATCCACGCTGCACGTGCCGAGCATGCCGGTGTAGGGCAGCGTGTCCATGGAAAGATAACCGTTGTACA
>JAXVQY010000356.1:0-2797 GCA_037303805.1 bacterium
TCAGTTCGTCGCAGTTGCGCGTGGCGTTGTCCATGGCGGCCATGCGCGCTGCGTTCTCGCTGGCGGAGTTGTCGAGAAGTCCGCGATAGATCTGGACGTTCACATAACGGGGCAGCAGTTCCGCCAGAAGAACCCCGACTTCGGGTTCGTAGAGGCATTCGGCAGCCGCCTTGTTTTCGTCGTCCTCCTTCGCGGAGGAGGTCACCGGCAGAAGCTCCATCTTCGTGGGAATCTGGCGCGTCATGCCCGCGAACTCGCTGTACACGAGGTACACCTCGTCGGCTTCCCCGCTTTCATAAAGCTGCGACACCTTTCCGCCCAGACGGGCCGCCAGGCGGAAATCGAAGGAACCCATGACGTCTCCGTACGATTCGATGATCTCGTAGGAGGTCTTGCGCACCGCGTCGCGGCCTTTCCGGCCCACACAGATGAACCGGACGGTCAGCCCCTCGTCGGTCCTGGCACGGGCCAGATCGAGAGCGGTCGATATCAGATTGACGTTGAAGCCCCCGCAAAGGCCGCGGTCGGAGGAAAGCAGAACGATGACCGCCGACCTGACCTCTTTGTGGACCTGAAGCAGCGGATGCGCCGCTTCTTCCGTTCTGGCGGCAAGATCACCCAGCATCTCGCCGAACTTTTCCGCGTAGGGGCGGAAACGCTCGATGCGGTTCTGGGCGCCGCGCAGCTTCGCCGAGGCGACCATTCCCATGGCCCTCGTGATCTGCTTGGTCTTGCCGACGCCAGCTATCTGGAGTTTTACATCTTTCAACGAAGGCATGAGTTACCCCCGCGCCTTGAAGGATACCTTGAACTCTTTGATGGCCGCGGAAAGACGGGCTTCAAGATCGTCGTCCAGCTTCTTGCGATCGCGGATATCGGCGAGGATATCGGGCTTTTCGGTACGAAGCATTTCCAGCATGCCGCTTTCGAAGGGCAGCACGTCTTTGACCTCGATGTCATCCAGGAATCCGCGGGAAGCGGCGAAGATGGAAGCCACCTGCTCTTCCGTGGGCATGGGATGATACTGAGGCTGCTTGAGCAGTTCCGTCATGCGGGCGCCGCGATCGAGAATGGCCTTGGTGTCCTTGTCCAGGTCGGAACCGAACTGGGCGAAGGCAGCCATTTCGCGGTAATGGGCGAGGTCGAGACGCAGAGAGCCTGCCACCTGCTTCATGGCCTTGATCTGGGCGGCGCCGCCCACGCGGGACACGGAGATGCCCACGTTGATGGCGGGACGGATGCCGGCGTTGAACAGGTTGGTTTCCAGGAACACCTGACCGTCGGTGATGGAGATCACGTTGGTGGGGATGTAGGCGGAAACGTCGCCGGCCTGCGTTTCGATGACGGGCAGAGCCGTCAGGGAACCGGCACCCAGTTCGTCGCTGAGCTTGGCCGCGCGTTCGAGCAGACGGGAATGCAGATAGAACACGTCGCCGGGGAAGGCTTCACGTCCCGGAGGACGACGGAGCAGCAGGGACATCTGGCGATAGGCCACGGCCTGCTTGGAAAGGTCGTCGTAAATGATGAGCGCGTGTTCGCCGTTGTCGCGGTAGAATTCGGCCATGGTGCAGCCGGAATACGGAGCGATGTACTGCAGAGGCGCGGATTCCGAAGCGGAAGCCGACACGATGGTGGTGTATTCCATGGCGCCGTGCTGACGCAGGGTTTCCGCCACCAGAGCCACGGTGGACTTCTTCTGGCCGATGGCCACGTAGAAGCAGTGCACGCCCGTGCCCTTCTGGGCAAGGATGGCGTCCACGCAGATGGCGGTCTTGCCCACCTGGCGGTCGCCGATGATGAGTTCACGCTGACCGCGGCCGATGGGCGTGATGGCGTCGATGGCCTTGATGCCCGTGACCATGGGTTCGTGAACGCTCTTGCGCTGCATGATGCCGGGAGCCTTGAGTTCCACGGGACGGATTTCCGTGCTTTCCACGGGTCCGAGACCGTCGATGGGCTGCCCCAGCGGATTCAGTACTCGTCCTGCCACGGCGGGACCGACCGGGACCGAGAAGATGCGTCCGGTACGCTTGACCGGATCGCCTTCCTTGATCTCGGTATCGTCGCCGAGCAGTGCGACACCGACATTGTCTTCTTCGAGGTTGAGCACCATGCCCATGAGTCCGCCGGGGAACTCCAGCAGCTCCATGGACATGGCATTCCGCACACCATACACGCGGGCGATACCGTCGCCCACGTACATGACGGTGCCGGTCTCGCTCATTTCCACATGCTGGTCGTAGTTGCGGATCTGCTCCTCGATGATCTTTCCGATCTCTTCAGCCTTGATGTGCATGGCCTACTCACCCCTCTTGATGGATTCCCTGAGGTTGTCGAGCTGCGCGCGCAGGCTTGCGTCGTACACCTTGTCGCCCACCCGGAAGACGATGCCGCCGATGATGGAGGGGTCGATGACGTATTCAAGCTCAAGCTTGCGCTCTGTCTGCGATTCCAACTTGTTCTTGATGGTGTCCTTATGCGCGTCGTCCAGCTCCACGGCCGTGGTCACGACCCCGCGGGAGATGCCGCGGGCCTCGTCGAGCATGACCGAAAAATCCGCCGCAATGGCGGGAATGAGCGGCAGCCGGCCCTTGTCGGCCAGCAGCGCACAAAAACGATGTTCCACAGCACCGCCGCCCGCCACATCCAGCAGGGACAGCACCACTTTCTTCTTCTCTTCCGTGGAGAGGACGGGATTGCGAAAAGCCTCCGCCAGTCGGGGAGTCTTCTCCACAGCCTCGCCCAGAGCACTCAGAGACGCTCCATAGCGTTCCAATTCCGCCATGCCCGCCTCTTT
>JAXVQY010000357.1:0-4658 GCA_037303805.1 bacterium
GGGAATTCGTAGCAGGCCAGAATGCGCAGGGTACCCGTGCCTACGTTGTACGTGGAGTGGAACTGACCGCGCTTGAGGGAGATCATCGTACCGGGATAAACCTTGCGAGTTTCGGTGGTGCCGTCTTCGTTTTCGATCATCTGTTCACCCTCGCCTTCGAGAATGTACAGATTTTCGCAGCAGCCGGGATGGTTGTGACGGGCATGCCCCTGACCGGGATCGAGCGTGACGATTCCGCTGATCATGCATTCGGAACCCGTCACGCGGGGATCGGTCAGCCACTGAAGTTTGCCCCAGCTGAAGGACTGGGTTTCCACATCGTCAACGGTGACAAAGGCGCGAAGAGCGGCCATAATTTTCTCCTGTGAGCTGAGAGTACCTGTTGGAAAACGCAGAACGGAGAACAACTGTTTTCCTTCGAGATGCGGATGCGATCCGCACCTCGAAGGAAAGGACAGGGGATTAGAGCTTTATGTCAACGAACTTGCGGACCTGGTCTCTGATGGCGATTTCCGTGGGCAGGCGCTCCATGCTGCTGGCGCCGTAGAAGCCCTGAATGCCCTTGCAGTGCTGGAGAATGTAGGCGGCATCTTCGGGGTTGGCGATGGGGCCGCCGTGGCAGAGGCAGATGATGTCGGGGCGCACGGAGCGGGCCGCTTCCACCCATTCGTTGATGAGCGGAATGCATTCATCAAGGGTCTTGGCGGTCTTGGCGCCGATGGTGCCGGCGGTGGTCAGCCCCATGTGGGGCACGAGGATGTCGGCGCCGGCCATGGCCATGTTCTTGGCGTCTTCAGCGGAGAACACGTAGGGGGTGGTGAGCAGGTCCATCTGATGGGCCTTGGCCACGGCTTCCACTTCCAGCTTGTAGCTCATGCCGGTTTCTTCCAGGTTGGCACGGAAGAGGCCGTCGATGAGGCCGACGGTGGGGAAGTTCTGCACGCCGGCAAAGCCTTCTTCCTTGATGCGGCGCAGGAAGCTGTCCCAGTTGATGAAGGGGTCGGTGCCGTTGATGCCGGCCACCACGGGCACGTTCTTGACCACAGGCAGCACTTCGCGGGCCAGTTCAAGCACGATTTCGTTGGCGTTGCCGTAGGCAAGCAGACCGGCGAGGGAGCCGCGGCCTGCCATGCGGTAGCGGCCGGAATTGTAGATGACGATGAGGTCGATGCCGCCGGCTTCTTCACACTTGGCGGAAATGCCGGTGCCGGCACCGCCGCCGATGATGGGTTCCTTGCGGGCTATTTTTGCCTGAAGACGGGCAAGAATGTCGGATCTGGTCATTTTGTTCATGACAAACTCCTGAGATGTAGGGTTTTAGGCTGAAATTTCGTCGAAGTTCTTCTTGAGGGCTTCGGCGAATTCCCTGTCGTTGATGTGGTAGGGCAGACGGATGATCTTTCTGTTTTCCGTCTGATGCACGGTTTCCTCGAGAGCAGTGAAGAGGGCTTCATCGGCTTCGGGAGAATAGAAGGGCATGCCCGGGGCGTCGATGGCAGAAACGCCCTTTTCCGGCAGCAGCATGCGTACCTTGCCTTCGCACTGGTTCAGTTTTTCGCCTATCCAGCGGCCCATGCGGGTGTTTTCTTCCACCGTGGTGCGCATGAGGGTGATATTGTCGTTGTGCACGTACAAATTGCGGTTCTTGTACTGTTCCGGCACCGTGGGCAGAGCCGCGAAGTTGACCATATCAAGCGCGCCCACGCTGAACACGCAAGGCACCTTGGTGCGGATGACAGCACCTATGCGGTCTTCGCCTGCGCTCATGATGCCGCCCATCATAAGGTCGCACACTTCGGTAAGAGTGATGTCGAGAACACCATGGATCATACCGGAATCAATGAGTTTTTCCATGCACTTGCCGCCTGTTCCTGTGGCATGGAACACCAGCGGTTCGCAGCTGTCGTCGAACATGGCGCAGACCTGCTGCACGCAGGCCGTGGTCACGCCGAACATGGTCATGCCGATGATCTTGCGGTGGTCTTCCTCCATTTTTATGGGGTGGGAGGCCATGCCCATGATGGCGTTGGCGGCATTGCCCAGAATCCTGCGGGAAATCACGTTGAGGCCCTGAACATCCACAACGGAGGGCATCATGCAGATGTCCGTCGCCCCCACGTAGGGAGCTACGTTGCCGGAGGCCACGGTGGATACCATGACTTTGGGAAGGCCTACGGGAAGACGGCGCATGCCGCGGGTGACGAGAGCGGTGTTGCAGGAACCGCCAAGGCCGATGATGCCGTCCATCTCACTCTGATGTTCGACAAGAAATTCTTCCAGCAGGGCACCCATTTCAGCGAGGGCCTTGCCGCGATCGTTGATGCCGTTGAAGAAATCGGGACGTTTTTCTCTGAGGCGTACGACGGGGCCTTCAAAGGGAGGAAACTCCCCGTTGAAAACACCTACGTCGACGATGCACGTTTCTCCGCCCAATTCTCTGATGATGCTCTGCACGTAGCGGATTTCCGTATGCTTCGTATCACATGTTCCAACGATGAAAATCTGGGCCATGTCGGTATCCTTTGCCTTAAAAATGAAAGTTATTCTGTCACGGACTGACCTCGGTATCGGCCGGAGGCAGGGACGTATAGAACCCGCTTATTTTATGCAAAAAGTATGCCAGCTCGGCATGAGCCGAACGGTCAGGCCAGCAGCAGAAAAAGAGGGTGTCGCCCTGAAGCATGCTCAGAACCTTCCGACATTCTTCAAGATACAGGTTCAGGCTGTCCTGCTGTAGCAGCAGGGCAGGAGCCGGAGCAAGGGCCAGGGCGTGCACGCCCGCATCGCGTAGGGGCAGGGCATCGGCGCTGCTGAAAACCATGGCAAAGGTGAAGATGTCCCGCTTGACGGCATGTTCCATGAGCCTGACTTCCTGTTGAAATCCCAGATGATTCTGTTCCATCGTGGTGCGGAAGGAGCCGTCCAGCATGCTTGTGCCGGGAAAGTTGTGAACGCCGTGAAAACCGGCCTCCATCACGCGATCGAGCAGAACGTCGGCGTGATGGAAGGGATCGGCGCCGCATAGTCCGGCAAGAATGATGGAATGTTTGTCCTGTCTTTGCAGAAATTCCCGTGCAGGAGCCGAGAGAACCTCATCATTGGCGTTGGCGTTGGGAAAGCAGGAATAGCCCCAGTCGAAGCTGCCGTCCTTTTTGTTTCTTCCGTGACAGATGACGGCGAAATCCAGTCCGGCCGGCATGAGCGTGGGCAGCCCGCGTACGGGCAGCGGTGCGCCGTTCAGCTGATGCGTGTTCCGTTGCAGCGAGAGAAGACGGGCGTGGATATCCCGTCCGGAGGGAAGATACATTTTGACACCTCAAGATGGTATGGTCGTCGAAAAGGCTTGAGCCCCAAGCATGAAAGTGTTACTCTAAGGTAACAAAGATGTAACCTTAGAAGGGAAAAATGTATAGCGATATGTTTACTGCCCGCTCGACGCAGCTGCACGATCTGCTGAAAAACTGGGACTGGAAACAGCGTCCGCTTGTTTTCAGCGTTCCCGGTTCCGGTCTGTCGGCCCGCAGTGCAGTGCAGGAGGGAGTTCCGTTTCTGATGGTCCTGAACTCCGGCGTATATCGCTCCATGGGGGTGGTGTCGCAGGCCTGCTTTATGCCTTTCGGCAATGCCAACGATCAGGTGGAGCAACTCATTGACCGTCAGATTCTTCCCATTTGCCCCGATACGCCGCTTGTGGCGGGAGTGTTTGCCGCGGATGATACGGTTTCGCTCAAGGAACGTTTTGCAAGGCTCAAGAAGCTGGGGGTGGCGGGCGTCATCAACTGGCCTCCGGCCAGCATGAATACCGGGGCCTTTATGGAGCTCATGCGGCGCAGCGGCTTCTCGGAAGAGTACGAGGCGGAAATGCTGAAGGCGGCGCATGATGAGGGCTTCGTTACGTTCGGCTTTGCCACTTCCCGCCATGCAGTGCATACCTTTGCGTCTTCCGGGGTGGACGGTATGGTGCTGAACGTCGGCTGGACGCTGAGCGACGTGGCTCCCCTGGAAAAGAAGGACAGAGTACAGTATGCCATTCAGCAGACCAATCTTTTCATGGACGACATACGGGAAAGCCGTCATGAGAATATGCCTCTGTGTTTTTTCTATGGTGGTGGTATAACTTCCGGCCAGGACACTCTGCAGCTGTACAAGCATACTGAAATTCAGGGGATAGGAGCAGGCAGCGCCATAGAATTCTTCCCCGTGCGCGATGTCATGCGCGACATATGCCGTGAATTTCTGAACGTACGTCGCCGTGACGATGTCATTCCCGATTCGGAAAAGGAAATTTCCAGTCTCATAGGCAACAGTCCTGCCATGCAGGAACTGCATCACATTATAAAGAGGGTGGCGGCCTATCCCGTCAGTGTGTGCATTGAGGGGGAATCCGGTTCCGGAAAGGAACTGGCGGCCACCATGATTCATGCCATGAGTCCGCGCAGCAAACATCCTTTCATTACGCTAAACTGCGGAGCCATTCCTGACTCTCTCGTGGAAAGCGAACTTTTCGGACACGAGAGGGGGGCATTTACCGGAGCCTCGGAACGCAGACTCGGTAAATTCGAGCTGGCCAACGGAGGTACGCTGTTCCTCGACGAGGTGGCGGAACTCTCGCCCAAGGCGCAGGTCTGTCTGCTGAGAGCGTTGCAGCAGAGGGAAAT
>JAXVQY010000358.1:0-12882 GCA_037303805.1 bacterium
TATCTCGCTCGTCTGCTCTTCGGAAGACGGGTCGTTGAACATTTCCAGATGCATTCTCGTGCGCTGCTCGTCGGTAAGCATGCCTATGAGGGCAGCAGCGTATCCTTCCAGAGCCCGGTACATGGTCATGCCCTTGCTGAGCAGTGCCATGCCTTCCGCTCCGAAGCGGTTTTGCTGCATTTCCGTATTGATCGAAGCCAGTTCACTGGCAAGACGGCCGAACTTGTTTATGACGCGTGTGACCATTTCGGGCAGCATCTGCTGCGGAACACCGCGGCGGGCCATGAGCAGGCGTATGGAGTTGCTGAGTACTCTGGCCACATCGTCGGCACCGAACTCACCGCGGAAAGCGTGCGTGGCGGAATTCATGGCTTCCGCATGCACGATCAGCTTTTCCAGCATGGCGGCATCCACGGGCGCATTGTCGTGCAGCAAGGGTTCCAGGAGCTCATCCCCCGCAAGCATGGTATTGATGTACCGCGGCATGTTCTCCATCGTAAGCGGCGGACGCAGATCCACGGGCGGATCCCCGGCCATTTTCACAAACTCCTGAAGCAAAGGCAGCTTTTCCTGCGTGAACCGGTGCGCCGACTGCGTAAGGGCATCCATGACCTGCTGTCTTGTCGGCATTCTGTCCGCTCCGGGGTCGGTAGCAAGCATCTCCCGTGCACGGGCCACCACCTCGGGATTGTGCCCTACGGCCATGGCAAACGATTCCGGAAGGCCGAAGGACGTCATGACGCCTTCCGCCGCCTTCGTTCCCGTGACATCCGTCAGATAGGCGGTCACGGCCGATACGCGCTGCGCATGAGTATTCAGGGACGGCGCCGAAAAAAGTGCCTGTCTGAGCTGCTCCATGGAATCCCCCCCGAGAACAGGCAGAGCTTCCCGAAGCGCAGCCATGATATTGGGGGCATCCGGGTTGCCGGCAATGCTGTTGATCACCCGCTCATCAAGATGGTGAGCCACGTCGAGATCATCGGCACATGCATCGGCAAAGGCATTGGTGAACGCCTCAAAGGAAAAGGCATCCGGTCCCCCCGCCAGAGCCCGGTCAATAACCCCTGCAAAAAATCCTTTCGTCCCGGTAAGCGGTGCATGCAGCGCCGTCATCAGCCGACGCACGGCCGCATTCTTCTCTCCCATATCCGGAAGTTTCGTCAATTCGGTCGTATGACGAGAGCATACTTCGTTCAACAAATATTCCCTCAGGGCCGCAGTCTGTCCGGCAGGCGTATCCACGGGCATGTTGCGGGAAGCGGCAAAAATACCGAACGACGCACCATGTCCGGGAGGAATCTGCCCGGCGTCAGCCAGCTGACGTCCCACATTCATAGCCGCGGCCACATTCAGGGCAAGCTCGGTCTGCTTTATCATTCCGGCTGTAAGCGGCTTTCCTGTGCGGAGGAGTTCATCCAAGGGCACACGAACCTGGTCCAGAAGCGCCGCATAGGCGGGGTGCTGCTCCATGGCGCGCATGAACGCCTGTACCGTCTCCCGGTTCTCCGCTGCGTGGGCCGATGCAGACAGCTTCTTCAGACCATGAAGAGCCGTTCCCCCCAGCATGCGCCCGTCATCGGACACATGAAATTGCCGGGATTCCTCAAGCGCGGATGCCTGCTGAAAAAGACTGTTGAGTTCGATAGACATGGATATCTCCTTTGCGTCGTCTCACACTTTCATCATGTTCTGCATATCTGCAAACGAATTCTGTTCCCTTTCCGCAGACGAGACAGCCCCCTCGGATAGGGAACTGCGTGTTGCCAGACGCTCCTGCTCTGCGCTCATCCGGTGAAGACGCTCCCGCCACTCTGCCGCAAGGGTTACGATGACGTCCAGTCTCTTCACGAAATCTTCCGGCAAAAGTCCGTAGACAGGTATCGTGTAGTTCAGGCCAACCATGTTGGCGGCAGGATCGTAGCTCAAGGCTCCTCCTTGCGTCTGCATGAAAAGAAAATTGGCAGACATGAGCTGCTTCAATACTTCCCCATCACGCCAACCGCACAAAGGGCCGACTTCCGCATAGACTACGAATTCCTGCAGGTTATCCAGCCATTGCAGCAGAATGCCGCGTCCATCCAGATCAAGCCTGACGGCTCCGGAAGAAGAAAGCTCTATACCCAGGCCGGTCTGACTGTTCAATGCCTCAATATAGGGAAGGCTCTCTTTCATGAAAAAACTCCTTTTCTTTTCCTTTTATGCAAGATCCATGCCATTATAAGACAAAAGAAACATCATGAGTACCCACGGGCACTCAGGCTGCAATGGGATAGACATGAGTGCGACCTCTACTGCCCCTTCGGGCTCAGCCTACATTATATAGGTATCATACCATGGCGGAAAACAAAAATACCGCGTGCATGGCAGAAATGAGCACCACGAAGCTCCGTTCGGCACCACCACGACCTCCCATCCCCAGCCAATACATGGACAGCCCTCCATGAGGACAAGTATTCAGACATTCGCGACAAAGCGTACAGGAATGTCCCGGAGTGCCGAGTTTCAGACGATTCAGGTCCAATGCCCCATAACGACATGTCCGCGTGCAGGCTCCGCACAGGATACAGAAAGACGTGCGACGAATCCGCCAGAACGAAAAAAGCCCCAAGAGACAGGAAACAAGCCCCAGCGGACAAATCATGGTACAGTAGGCGGCCCAGCCCTTTTTCCGACTGACAAAAAAAGCAGCAGGTATCATGACAAGTCCGAGTGCAGCTCCACAGGCTGCAATCAGAGACTCTGAAGCGTGGAAAAAAACAAGAAGCAACGTGACGCAGCATACGGCTGCAAGAGAAAACCATCGCCAGCGAAAGGGACCGGGATGAGGGGAAGGCCGCGTCACAGTAGAGGCAGCCCAGGCATCCCATGATCCGAAATAACACAGATGACTGCACCAGGCCGCCCAGGCCAGCAGTACCGATACGGTAAAAAGAATCGGCATGAAGCCCGCCGTTCCCCGATAAAGCATACCTGCTACTATAACGCCAGGAACAGGAATATGCAGTTTACCGGTCATGGAAAAGACGGTCCATCCCGCAGCCGACAAGAGAAACTGCCCGAAAAACACTACGGAAAACAGACGCCAGACCGTCATTCTTGTCCGGCCGGCCTGCTTTCCTTCGGCCAGGCAACCACACACCCATGCCCCCCAGATTCCGGCGGCCAGCGCCTGTACCAGTCCGAAACCTGGAATAAACCTTTCCAGAAGCATGAGATTCGGAACAAAAATTGCCATACAGGCGAGAGGCACAGCGGCAAGAAAAAAACTGGCTGCCTGCATAACTGCCGTTTTCCGACTTTTGTGAAACCAGGCACATCCTTTGTCGCTCCATACAAAAATCGCTGTTCCCGCCGTCAATGCCGCCACACCGGACAAAATGGCTGCCAGCCGCAGCCATGGAGCCCCGAGGGAAAGGCGCATCTGTACAAGCACCATGACGGTATCCAGCCATTCCAATGTCAGAAGACCAAGCAGCACTGAGGACACAAGCCTCATCCAGGCCAGGCCCCGAGTACAGACCATCGCCCAGATCAAGCACACCACAGCTTCTCCGACATGTCCCGACCTCCAGAAATGGGCTCCCCCAAGCACGGCGGAAAAAACAATGAATGCAGGTATGAACCATGTGCCGCCGACCTTCTGGGACGACTCTTTCTTATCATGCATAACTGTTACTCTATCCTACTCTCTCGTTGACCGGGTTCACGTGGCCGGACGCCAAGGCAAAACCGATAAAAACATACCTGCCCGCTTCAGCATCAGGGTATCATCAACCGGCAGGCTCCGTTCGGTAATTTCTGACAACGTCGGAGATGCTTCCCACAAAAGTATCCCCGGAGATGCCTCGCCAGCGTAAAGAAAAAACATGCACTCTTCGGTGATCGCCATCAACTTTTTTAATCTATTGTAAAATGCGACGACATGACACTATTTGTGATTTTAATCACAGTATCTTTCGATAAAACAAGTTAGATCTGTTCTGCCGTGTTTTTTCATAAAACAGGGAGGAGAGCGATGAAAGCATCCAGACACGGTCCATGGAAAGTACTGCTGGGGGGTACGGCGCTGGGAGCGGCGCTCGTTCTTCTGGCGGCGGCGGGAATGCGGTATTCCGACTCAAGACCCTTCTGTTCCACCTGTCATGTCATGCGGGAAGCAGCAGTCACTCACAGTCGGTCTCCTCATGCCGATCTGGCATGCAATGAATGTCATGCGCCGCACAACCTGCCTGCAAAGCTGCCGTTCAAGGCTCAGGAAGGTCTGCGCGATGTTGTGGCCAACCTGCAAGGTAAGGAGGCCCCGCTGCTTGCACGGCTGGAAACAAGAGAGGTTGTGAACGCCAACTGTCGTGCATGCCATCGGGTTGCCAATGAAAATGTTATGATGGCGAAGCCCTATTGCGTGGACTGCCACCGCGGCATGGCCCACCAGAAGAAAATCCCCGTCAGTTTCAGGGAGGCAGCAGATGAATAAGATGAACATGATCATGACAGGTGCGGTTCTTGCATGCTCTCTTGTGAGCGCGGGATGTCAGGATGATCCTCCGGTAATAAAGACGCCCGTCTATGAAAGCGGCCTTCCCGCCAATACGCTGGATGCCTCCAAATTTGAAAAGGCCTTTCCGCTGCAGTATGCCTCCTACCGGCAAAACGACGAAAGTTCGGTCATGACCGAATACAAGGGATCGGTGAACTTCCGAAAAAACGACGGAGTGAACCCTCTGCCCAAAGGATTCCGGGCGGCACAACCGTATCTGAAGAATCTCTGGCTGGGGTATCCTTTCATGTACGAGTACAATGAAGCCCGCGGACATACCTATGCCGTGAAGGATATTCTGGATATCGACCGGATCAATCGCTACGCCCCCGACGGCAAGGGCAACATGCCTACCACCTGCTGGAACTGCAAGGTGCCCGCCATTTCACAGTGGGTAGCCGCCGAAGGCGATCAGGTATGGAGCAGGGACTTCAACGAGTACCGCACCAAGGTGGACGTCATGAACGAAAGTATAAGCTGCGCCACCTGCCACGATACCACGACCATGGAACTTCAGCTCTACTCCGTACCGCTGAAGGACTGGCTGGCCAGAAGCGGCAAGGACTGGGCCACGCTTTCACGCAACGAAAAGCGCAGTCTGGTATGCGGTCAGTGCCATGTGGAATACTACTTCACGCACAAGGACAACGGCCCGGCAGGAAAGCCCGTCTTCCCCTGGGACAACGGCTTCGATCCTGAAAACATGTATGAATACTACAACACGCACGGTGCAAAGAACGGTCCGTTCACGGACTTCGTGCACGCCGTTTCCGGTGTGAACATCATCAAGGCCCAGCATCCTGAATATGAAACCTGGCAGAACGGACCTCACGGATCAGCCGGAGTTTCCTGTGCGGACTGTCACATGCCCTACAAGAAGCAGGACGGCAAGAAGTATTCCAGTCACTGGTGGACGTCGCCCCTCAAGGATCCCGAGCTGACGGCCTGCCGTACCTGCCATTCGGATAAGACTCCGGAATTTTTGCGTGCCCGCGTACATGACATTCAGGAAAAGACCTTCCGCCAGCTTCTCAAGGCACAGGAAACCAGCGTGAAGGCCCACGAGGCGGTACGCCTTGCCAACGAGTTCACCGGCGAGAAAAATGCGAATTACGAAGCCCTCATGGCCTCGGCACGCGAAAACGTGCGCAAGGGACAGTTCTTCTGGGATCTTATTTCTGCAGAAAACAGCGTAGGTTTCCATAACCCCGCCAAGGCTCTCGACACGCTCATGAGCTCCATGTCCTACAGCCAGAAAGCCATAGACCTGTGCCTTGAAGCTACCAACGCGCAGATTGCGGCCAATCTGGCAGGCGACATAAAGGACATAGTGCCGCCCATTCTCGAGTTCAGCCGCAAGCTGCAGCAGGATCCGGAATACATGAAGAGTCACAAGTGGCTAACCTACCTGCCCGTCCTGCCAAAGGCCGATCTTGTGTGGGAAGGCAACAAGAGAGTGAGATAACACGTTTCAAAGGAGGATGCCCCGCTCCGAGCCTCCTCTCCCGGCCCCGCCCGTCGGCCGTCGGCGCCGACGGGTGCAGATCAGCCTCATGCACAGCAAGCCTCCGTTCCCAGTTCATAAGGAACGGAGGCTTGCGTTCTTCACGACATCGCAGTTTTCCGGGTCAGCCGCCTTTCTTCATGTTGCTGCGTCGAAAAACGATTCCGCATCATCGGAAAAGCTGATCCTGCGTACCCGTGATCACGATCTCGGCATGGGAATCATTATCCTGAATGAGTTCGTCCACCGCAGGGAGCACGATTCTTCCCGAATGAGGATTCTTTATGCTGTCCACAGGAGCCGTCAGAACGGCGTCCATGTCGGACTTCTCGAAACAGAGATCGGAATCCACGACCTCGCAGTCGACGAGCCTGAGATTCCGGCAGTAGCACAAGGGTTGAGAGCTGATGATGCGGCAGTTCTCCAGGGTAAGATGATCGGAATACTAGCCGAGGAACTCCCCTTTCAGCACACAGTTGCGCACCGTGACGTTGCAGGCATGCCAGAAGGCGTCGCGGCTTGTAATGTCGCAATGCTCGAAGATACAGTCGTGCAGGTACTGCAGCGCGTATTTTCCGGTAAAACGTATGTTCGAAAAGTCCAGATCCGCCGCGTGAAGCATGAAGTAATCACTCTTTACCGTACAGTTCTCCATGCGGAAAAAACGTGAAAACCAGCCGAACTCGTTGGAAACGACATCGCAGTTTTTCACGGATACCTCATGACACTCCCGCAGAGCCTTGATGCCGTGCAGTCGTGAATCCTCAATATCGATGTGATCCGAATACCAGAGCGCGGCCCGGCCGTTCTCCGTAATATCGCAATCCCGTATTTTCAGACCATGCACATGCCAGAACGGATAGCGCAGATTGCAGAAACAGCGCTCCGCAACAATGTCTTCGCACTCCTTGAGCGCACTTTCCCCGTCGGCCGGTCCCGTGAACGAACAGTCCCTCACGCAGACATGCCGGAGTCCGTACAGTGCTCTTTCTTCGTCAAATGTCTTTTTTTCTATGATGTCCATGACAGAGTTGCTCCATGGTTATTCTTCTGCCATAGTTATAAGACTTAGACTAAAAAGAGCAAATACCTATGATTTATAGTACAATATGCCTTTAAGGCATGATATTGCCGTTATTCCCAATACTCACTCTTTATCCTCGAGTATCGTCGAACCTCACGGTAACCACTGCCCCCGGCACTTCCGAACCACCGCCGAACCCGATGAAAACTTCAGGTTTCCAAAAACGTATTGACAAGATTCAGTACTCACGCAAAAGAGCTTCTACCCTGCTCATCACCTGATCCACGGTAATTTCTTCCAAGGAATGACAATAGGAATAACCCTTCAGACAGACTTCCTGCCATGCAGGCAGAATTCCTTCACAGCCGCCGGGGCATTCCGTACCGGAAAGAGCCTCGTTCTCCAGATAGCCGAGCATCCGGGCACAGGAGGGACCGAATAGTACGAGAGAGGGCCCTCCGCGTAAATAATGCCGCAGGTGGGGAACCACACCTTCACAGCCTATGTGCAACTTGGCGTAGCGCACCAGCGTCATGAATTCATCAAAGTCCGTACGGCCGCGCAGGTCAAAAATCCGCGCCTGTGAAGCTGCAGGAACCTCAAAATTCTTCTCCACGCCCAAAAGCACCACAGGTATATCCGGAAATTCTCTGCATATTGTTGCCAGCATTGCCGCATACTTCTCGGAGGACCACAGCTTGAGAGAGTTTGATGTGACACCGGACTCTCTCTGAATGGTGATATACTCTCCCTCCAGTCCGAATCGCCGGGATATTTCTTCACGGCTCAGGGGAGTCCGAAGGACAAACGTACTATCTTTCAAACCGAGTGAGCCGTCGAAATCAGCCTGCCCGCGACGGAAATTTCCCAAGACGGCTGCATACTGAATGCCCATGGCCTGATTTTCATCAACATAATAAGAGGCATGTGAGGACTGAAACCGTATAAGGCGCTGTACATAGGCTTCCAGTACCGGAGAAAGAGCGGTCAACCTCTCCCGGCAGCAGGCATGCATCCTGGGATTCTGCATAACGTCAAACACGGCATCATAACGCGACAGAACTATTTTTTCCTTCAGCGTATGGATATGTTCGACATAGGGACTCGACAGACACAGTGATTCCATACAGCCCTTTGAAGTATTTGTATAAATATCAACAGAACATGGGCGTTCCGCCTGAGAAACAAGCGCATCGATCCAGGCCATGTTGAGAATAACGTCTCCTATTCCCCCGCGTAAGAGAAAAGCAAGATGCAAAAAGTCGTCGGTATGTGAAGATCGGACATAGCAGATGTCACCCACCATGTTTCCGAATAAAATCTGTCCGACAGACCATAAGGCCAGTCTCCAGGCTGCCTGTTGAGGGCGTGAAGGATACTGAGCCCGCAGTTTTGCAAGCTGGTGCCCGGCGATCTCAAAAAACGGAAGAACCGAAGACATGAATATTCACTCGCTCAATGCTTCAAAAGGAAGACGAGACAAAAGCATCCGTGCGCTTTCCGTCCACGTGAGAACCGGTATGCCGGCAGAAGAAACAACCTTACCCCGGGCATAATCCTCAAGCCATTGTTCAAGGCTCCCTGCCAGCGCCTCCGGTGAAACTCCAGAAAAGTACGAGGCCCTTTCTCCGGCAATTTCCCGAAACACCGGCAGATCTCGAAGTATAAGCGGCTTACCGTGACGTGCCCCTTCTACAACGGCCAGACCGAACCCTTCCGCCTCGGAAGGAAAAAGGACGCAGGTGGCGGCCTCATAGACCTTATTCAGATATTCGTCACTGATACCTTTTAGCCAGAAAAGACGTTTACCGTTTTCGGGATGTTCGTCGATTTTTTTTGCCAACGCATCTATTTTCCAGCCTTTTCTGCCAACTATGACAAAGTTGACATCTATCCCTTTTGCCCATAGACGCTCGAATGCCGCCAGCGCATGTCCGTATCCCTTGCGGGGCTCCACAGTACTCACTTCCAAAAAGGAAGGCCTTGACGACATGGCGGAAAACACCTCTTCGGCGGATTCAGTGATGCCGGTACTACCCGAATTCTCCTCCACGTCCGAGCCGAGATGGAACCAGGTTATGGAGAAACCCTCCCCCTTGTATCCATGCTCTTCCCTCCACTGACGGTACTCCTCCGCCACACTTCTGGAATCGGCAATCACACCGTCGAAGTCGGAAATGACACGGATCCATCTCTGATACCCGTTGACAATATCCTGCGGACAATACTGGCCATGAGTCAGAGGAATAAGGTCGTAAATAATGGTAAACAGCCGTACTCCCGCCTTCTTCATGGCCGACAGGGCATTTTTCTGCACTGCCGTGGCTTCAAAGTCCGTGATGACGGAAAGAAATATATCGCCTTGAGCAATATCGATGGGTCTTGTCTGAACAGAGGAACTTTTTTTATGATTAACTTTATTATAAAAGTCGTCGGCGTAGTAGTAGCCGAACGCACCCTGTCGGGAATAGACGGGCCACAGTTCGTAGCCGTCAGGCATCATTGATCGAAGTGCGGTAAAAAGAGAAACTGTCGTTCTCGTAATTCCGCTTTTTGTGTCATGCTCCTGCACTCTGCCAACATCGAAAAACAATTTTCGAGTTGCACGCTGAACGGGATACATGTTCATATCCATACGGGGCATGGGGAACACGCCCTTGTAGCGCAGTTTGAATATTTCCAGAAAGCCTATGTAGCCGCACACCTTGCTGCTGCTTCGTTTCACGGCAATCAGGGGCAGGCCTTTCCCGAGTTCGATGCTGACAAGGTCGTTCAGCTCGCGTACCGTCAGAATCGGTATTCCGCAGATGAAAAGACGCCGTATGAATGCCTGTTCAGCTTCTTCAGCGGCTTCACGCCATGCGTTGCCACTGAAGAAGCTGCCAAAAGGAAGCCTTTGCAGGTGATGGTAAGCGAAATTGCGGAAAAAGAGATTCTTGTCCATTAGCAAGTCTAGGTTAGAGTATTATCAATGATATCAAGGTATATGGTACATAATCAGGGGCCGCATCTATTCCAATGATCAGAATAATGTGTCAGAACGTCCAAAATCAGCCTGTTTTCTCCAGCACTATGTTTTGTCTTCAAGTGCCTGTAGCCACTTCTTCTGCAGAAATCTATCGGCCTCGTGATTGCATACATGACTTTTCATACCCTCGAAGGTGCCAGCGCAAGTAGTTCAGTAACCAACTTTCGGGGGGACATTCGTTCAATCAGAGAGGAGTCTTCCTTCTTGCCGTAATCAAGAGCATCAGAAATGGCGTCGGCGAGCTCCTCTGCAGTCACTTCCGGCGATACGAAACGACAGATGACGGCAAGATCTCCTTCCACGAAGCCCTTCGTGGTGATGACGCGCTGATTCATTCCTGCCAGCTGGCAGATGATGCCGGAACTTTCACCGTGCGGATGCGGGCGAAGCTGCACACAGACATTGACGCTGCGCATCATGGAGCAGAGAGTCGCATTGTCGAGCGAATCATGCACATCAACAAAAGGGTGTGAGGCATTCAGATGCTTCGCAGCATAGTCTGACGCACCGTAGCCGGCAAGGACAAGACGAAAATTCTTGCTGCTGCGGGACCTGAGCAGGGCCACGGCCTCTATGACAATGTTCGTTTGTTTGCTTTCGTCGCTTGGAAGACCGAACGTGCCTATTCGGATGACGGAAGCATCCCAGTCAGCCATTCGTTTTGTTCCGCGAAGATCCATGACCGGAAGAAAAGCCTTATGAACGTAACAAGGTATATTTCCGACATCAAAAAGAATATTTTTTTCGCATGTTCTGTTATTGACAATAATATTTGTTATTTCAGTTATCTTCATGACAATACGAACACATAAGATATTATATTCTTTTAAGCATGAAATAAGACTTATGCGGTCATTTACACCGGTCATATCCAAGTTTTTCTCAGGATAGCAATGTCTGATGATTTGTTCTATGTGTTTAATGTCTTCATTATAGTAGAAATATACCAGGTTGACGAGATTTGCCTCGTGTAGATAGAGCCAAGATGCACTTTTGTGCTTTTCTGCAAGCGCCATCTGCAAATAAGGTACATTATGCGGAGAATTGCCCAGAACAAAAATTCTTATCTGGTAAAAGGGGCTTATCTTTTCATAGGCGTAGTCGGGAAAAACATTCCCGTGGATCCTATCCGCGGTGACATTATAAAATTTTTCGACCTGCTCCTCCCCGTTGAAGATGTCAACGTCAGGATGGCCAAAAAACGTGAAGGCGTTGTAGTCGGCTATTCCCGTTTCTTCTGGAGGAAGCACGCCGAATACGGCCAAGCGTCGCCAGGCAGGAGCTGCGTCAACGGTTTTCCCGAGGTCGACGCCGTACAGGGAAAATACAATCTGTGCATACTCATGGCTGTTCCGGGTATTCCAGCCCTTTCCCCGGAAAAGTCCGTGCTCACAGCTGAAAGGTGCAGGCTTGCGGCAAGCCCCAAGAATGTCAAGGATTTTTTTGGTACATTCACGCCATGTCACGGAAAGGACATCCTCAAGATCGGGACTTTCTCCCCGAATGCAGCGGTCTATCCAGCCGCGAAGCGCATGGGCAAGCTCTTCTGGAGATGTTCCGGAAAAATATTCTGCACTTCTGCCAGCAACTTCTCGAAACACGGGAATGTCGCGCAGAAGAAGCGGCTTGCCATAGTGCGCGGCCTCGACAATGGACAGACCGAATCCTTCGCCCTCTGAAGCCACCAGAACGCCGAGAGCTCTCTTGTACACGGCCGTGAGATATTCATCGCTTATGCCCTTCAGCCAGAAAAGACGTTTGCCGAGTTCGGGATGGTTGAGAAGGTACTCGTTGAAGTCCTCCATTCGTTCATCGCTTCGCCCGACAATGACCAGAACGATGTTTTGGCCCTCAGCCCACAGAAGCTCAAAGGCCGCAAGGCTCTGTCTGTATCCCTTGCGCGGCTCCACAGTACTGACCATGAGCACGGCGGGCATCTGTTCCATGGCATGGAGCACCACGGCAGAGTTGCTTTCCAGACCTTTAGTCGCGGAAAGCGTTTTGATGTCACAGCCGAGATGACTCCAGGCAATGTGAAACTTTTCTGCCCCCTTTACGTTTTTTTGGCGCCACGCGGCGTAATCATTGGCAACGGCCCGAGAATTGGCGATAATACCGTCAAATCGGGAAATCACCTCGAGCCATTTTTGAAACTGTTCGGGAAGCCAGTCCGGGAAGTACTGGGGCAGCTTCAGAGGAAGAAGGTCATGCACGAAGAAATATACCTTCACGCCACTGCGCCTCATGTCCTCGAAGATCTGTTCCCGACCGATCATTTCGCAGTGCCAGTCAAGGCCGAGAAACACGTCATGCCCGGAATACGATGGCTTTATGTCAGATTCACAGAGGCGACACCGATACGTATTCTGCATCCATCTGCTGGCGGTCTTCATCCCCTGTTCAGCAAGGTAGACAGGGACGACTTCAAAGCCATATTCTGGAGCAAAGTCCATGAGGCAGTCCAGCACGTTGTGAACTACGCGCTGAATGCCCGTATGCCGGTCGTATTTGTGCATGTCTGTGATGTCAATGAATATCTTTGCCGGTTCCAGATCCAGAGTCCTCACAAGGGCGCGGACAAGATGTGCCTTCTGTTCCGGCGAGAGCAAGGAAAGCTCCAGAGCGGAGCAAAAAGACATCATGTCGACGGGCGGATGAGCACGTCTTGCGGTCGGAACGAGTTTTTCCAGAAAGCTCCAGGCTTTTTCCGCGGTTCTGATCCAGGAAAATTTTCTGCTCTGTTCAACGGAATGTCGGCGCAGCCTGGCAAGCGCTTCCTCGTCCTGAAG
>JAXVQY010000359.1:0-4766 GCA_037303805.1 bacterium
CGCAAGATTTTCGGGAACCAGCGCAAACATGCTTCCGAACACCTCGAAGCCGTCCATGACCGCGGCGCTGCAGAAGTTCGTTCCGTCCGGCTCCAGCACGAGACGCTCCTCAAAAAGCGGAGCCTCGCCGTCGCTGCGGCAGACGTGAAAGCCCGCCGAATAAAGATCAAAGCCGAAAAGCTCCTCCCGGTGATGCCAGCGCCTGCCCGGCACCAGCATTTCCCCGTAGAGAAAACAGGCCGATTCCGGCAGCGTGACCCAGGTATCCTGCATGTAGCGAGCATGCCTGTGCAGAATGAGCGGATCGGGAACATATTCCAGCCAGCTCCCCTCCTCCAGACGAAAACGCTGCAGCTGCGAGGCATGGTTGTGATCCATGACGTGCACCTTGGTGGCGCACTGCGTGGTCACGAGAGCGTGGGCATTCTTTTCCGCGCGTATGTCCAGAGCCATCCGGTCGCCCTGCACCACGCAGCCCGTGGCCGCAATGGTGATGACGCAGGCCATGTCGGGCTGAGATTCTTCCCAGTACAGCGCCTTCTGCGCCAGCAGCGGTACACGGCGGTCGAGATCGGCCAGCACGGTACGTCCGCTTCTTTCGTCATGCCGGAAATCCAGCCTGAGGTACCCTTTCTTGCCCACGGCGGCGCTTTTCATCTGCGGCGGCTCATCGCGGTACGGATCGAGTTCCACGGCTCCGCGGTCCAGAGCTTCCAGCGCCCTGCCCGCAGCCTCAAAGCTGGAGCAGTCCGGAGCCTGCCGCAGAGAAGCGGGTCTGCCGGAAATCGTGTCATGCATGGCAGGCCCCACTTTCTGACGGCCTGCCGGAAGTGTTTTCCGGCTCGCGGACGGGGATGTCGAACAATGCGTCGCGCATGATCCAGTCGGCCAGGACGTCGATGTTGTGCCCGGTCATGCAGTTGGTGAACAGGAAGGGTCTGTCTCCGCGCATGAGTCTGGAGTCCCGGTCCATGACCTCGAGGCTCGCGCCCACATAGGGGGCAAGATCTTCCTTGTTGATGACCAGAATATCGGAATGACACACGCCGGGACCGCTCTTGCGGGGGATCTTGTCTCCGGCGGCCACGTCGATCACGTAAATGAAGAAATCAGCCAGCGCAGGACTGAAGGTAAGCGTAAGGTTGTCGCCCCCGCTCTCGATGAAGACCACGTCGCTGTCGGGAAAGCGCCTTTCCAGCTCCTCCACGGCGGCCAGATTCATGCTGGGATCCTCGCGTATGGCGGTGTGAGGACAGGCACCGGTTTCCACACCCACGATTCTTTCCGCGTCGAGCACTCCGGCAAGTTCGCGCTGCACATGTTTCGCATCTTCCGTGGTCACCACATCGTTGGTGATGATGAGAGGACGCACGCCGCGCTTCATGAGCACGGGCACTACGGCCTCGATGACCGCGGTCTTGCCGGAGCCCACAGGACCGCCGACGCCGATACGGGTAATTTTCTTCATGGAGTCTTCTCCTCTTCAGCTCATAAAAAGACGTACACGCGCCTGAGTATGCACGGATGAAAGAATTTCCGTCATGGGGGCATAGCCCGTCATGCGTTCCAGAGGCGTGGAAAGGGCCTGATCGCAAAGCGTCTCGAACAACGTCGCACTGCGGTAAAGAACGGCCTGAGTCTCAAGGTGGGTGACGCGCATGAGACGAAGCGCAGCATTCAGGATGCCCATGGCCACGCCGTAGAAGTAGACCGTCAGCCCTTCCTGAAGCAGCGCCTCCTCTTCCGTTCCGTCGGCCTTGCGGACCGGTTTCCCGGCAAAGGCCGTAGCGGCGAAAAGCACTGCCAGCGATACGGGATACGAACCGGGTGTACTTCCCGTCGAAATCTGCGACATCCAGCGTGAAAGAAGCGGAGACTGCGTGGTCTCGGTACCGAGTTCCGCGAGTTTACGGCCGGTCTTCGTCATCATCTCACGGAATTCTTCAGGCAGCTTGCGCCGATACAGCGCAAGATCAATGTTTCTGAGTCTTGTCAGCGTCCCTTCGCCCACTTCCCCTCCGGCGCTCACCGGATCATTGCAAAGAGCACGCATGGCAAAGGCAAGTCCCACGGCATCGCCCGTGGCCGCCTGCCTGAGCGCCGACACCACATACTGCTGAAGCGTATCGGCATCATGCACCACGCCCGTCTGAGCCGCGGCCTCCAGAGCGCCGGAAAAGGCAAACGCCCCGGTGGGAAGCATGGAATCGCCGAACTGCATCAGTCTGACCAGAGATAAAATGTCCACAACAGCCTCCGCCGCTCCGTCAGACGTGGTGATGACCGTGATGATGATCATGGCCGGACAGAGGACTTTCCGCTCCGCCGAACAGCAGTCTCGCCTCTTCTCCGGAAAGCAGCTCGTACACGTTTTCCCCGGGAAGAAACGAATACGTCACACCGGCAATGGCATGCGTATCCATCACCGCGCTCATGACCTTCTCGTCGGCCGTCATGGGCACATAGACCATGCCGCTCTTCACCACGGCGGGCCAGTGCTGATTGCCGAGAGCATGTCCGAGCTTCACGGCCGCCGATACGGCCTTGTCCACACCGAAGGCGGCAAGACCCGAAACATCCACCGCCATGACCGGACACAGTCGTATGCGGCACACCACGGCACTGTTCTTTTCACCGTCCCATTCCAGGATGTCGCCGTCGCGCAGGCTCTCCCCTCTCTCCAGCGCCACGGCCACGGTCCTGCCGCCGGCAGTGTCCTTACGCAGACGGTTCTTCTGAGCGTCCCACTGGGAAAGTTCCAGCCAGTCCACCGCAGCGTCGCGCAGACGTGCGGCCCATACGGCATCCGTCCTGTTGCCCAAAACCTTTTCAATGATTTCCACGGTTGCTCCCATAACGCTTTTCCTGGTCGCGCCTCTGCCGGGCGCATGTTCTTCCCGGCATGACCGGCCGGGGTCCGGGACTATGCCCGGAACCTCCCCGGCCGAGACTTCATGTCGCCTTCCGGACTCCGTACGGGGATTCGAGCCGACGCCGATGCCCCGTATCAAAGTCGTGTCCCGCAGGAACGGAACTCACCTCCGGACTCAGCTGAAGAAATACAGCTGGGCCAGACTGGCATGCTGAACCGGCGGAACGGTGACATGCTGACCGTCCACCATGACGGCAAAGGTTTCGGGATTGACCTCGATGTGCGGCGTAAGACTGTTGCGGACCATGCACTGCTTGGTCAGGCTGCGTATGCCGTGCACGGGCTCTATGTGACTCTTCAGACCGAGCTTTTCGCCTATGCCGCGATCCATGGCCGCCTGTGAAGTGAACGTATAGCGGGTGGACTGCAGGCAGCGGCCGATGGAACCGAACATGGGTCTGTAGATGACGGGCTGGGGCGTGGGCAGGGAAGCGTTGGGATCGCCCATGATCGACCAGGCGATGGCGCCGCCCTTGATGACCATGTAGGGCTTGGCTCCGAAGAACTGCGGCTGCCAGAGCACGAGGTCGGCCACCTTGCCCGTTTCCACGGAACCGATGAGGTGGGACACGCCCTGAATGATGGCGGGATTGATGGTCACCTTGGCCACATAGCGCAGCACGCGGAAATTGTCGTTGTCCGCCGAATCCTCGGGCAGTTTACCTCGGGCCGCCTTCATGGCGCTTGCGGTCTGAATGGCGCGGATCCAGTTTTCGCCCACGCGGCCCATGGCCTGAGAATCGCTGGCGATGCAGGAAATCGCCCCCATGTCGTGCAGCACGTTTTCCGCAGCGATGGTTTCGGGACGCACACGGCTTTCGGCAAAGGACACGTCGGAAGGCACGTTGTGGTTCAGATTGTGACAGACCATGATCATGTCGAACAGTTCCGCCTGAGAGTTCACACCGAAAGGCAGCGTGGGGTTGGTGGAACTCGGCAGAACGTTGGGCTGCCCGGCCACGCGGATGATGTCCGGCGCATGGCCGCCGCCTGCACCTTCGGTATGGAAGGTGTGGATGACACGGCCTTCCATGGCGGCGATGGTATCTTCCACATAACCGGCTTCATTCAACGTATCGGTATGAATGGAAACCTGCACGTCCATCTTGTCGGCTACGGAAAGTGCAGCCCGGATGATGGCGGGCATGGCGCCCCAGTCCTCATGAATCTTGAAGCCGCAGGCTCCGGCCTCTATCTGTTCGCGCAGCGGCTCCTCGTTGTAGGCATGCCCCTTGCCGAGAATGCCGAGATTCACGGGCAGACCTTCGGCGGCTTCCATGATGCGGTGGATATTCCACGCGCCTGGCGTGATGGTGGTGCCGTTGGTGCCGTCGGAAGGTCCGATGCCGCCGCCGAAGAAGGTGGTGATGCCGTTGGATATGGCGGTCTGTGCCTGCTGCGGGCACACAAGATGCACGTGGGCGTCGATACCGCCCGCAGTGAGAATGAGGTGCTCGCCGGAAATGGCGTCCGTGGAATTGCCCACAACAAGGTGCGGATCCACGTTGTCCATGACGGCAGGATTACCCGCCTTGCCTATACCTACGATATGACCGTCGCGGATGCCCACGTCGGCCTTGATGACGCCCTGCACGGCGTCGATGATGGTGGCATTGGTGATGACGAGGTCGAGAACGCCGTTGTCGCGCACGGAACGGGAATCACCGCCCTCACCTGCACGCAGCGTTTTGCCGCCGCCGTAAATGACCTCGTCGCCGTAGCCGCGCAGGTCCTTTTCAATTTCTACATAAAGATCCGTATCGCCGAGCCTGATTTTATCGCCCACGGTAGGGCCGTACAGGCTGGAATATTCCTGTCTTGAAATCTGAGGCAT
>JAXVQY010000360.1:0-3807 GCA_037303805.1 bacterium
CTCACCGACAACGGAAAGGTCGCAGGAGCCATAGGACTGAACGTCCGTACCGGTCAGCTCGTGGTCTGCCGCGCCAAGACCGTCCTCATCGCTTCCGGCGGCGTCAGCCGTCTTACTCTTCCCAATTCCGGATATCTTTACGGTGTATACGATTATCCCGGCAATACCGGTGACGGCTTCGTCATGGCCCTTCGTGCCGGTGCCGGGGTCACGGGCATGGAATTCACGCAGCGAACCATGCTCATCAAGGACTCCAACATGCCGCTGCTGGCCATCTGCGTCACACGCGGAGGCAAGGTGCTGGACTGCAACGGTAAAGTCATCATGGAAGGCGAGGTCAACAACATCAATGCCATGAATGAGGCCTTTACCGAAGGCCGCGGCCCCGTGCACATCCAGTTGAGCCATCTGCCGGAAGAAAAGATCCGCGAAATCGAACACATCCTGTTTACAACGGAACGTCCTGTCAACGAACGCTTCTTCGGAGGCAGACATATCGACTTCCGCAAGCAGGACATCGAACTGTGGCCTACCGAGTATCTGCTCTGCGGCGGCCACGGACTGGCCGGTATCCGAGTCAACGAACGTGCGGAAACCGCTGTTCCCGGACTTTATGCCGCCGGTGACGTCGCCAGCGTGGCGAAACAGCATCTGACCGGTGCCTTCGTCTTCGGTGAAGTGGCTGCTGAAGAAGCCATCAAGTATATGGACGGCATGCCTGATCCCGTTATTAATGAAGACGAAGTCAACGCCGTCCGCGAGGATCTGAAAAAGCGCTTCACCGCCAAGGACAAGGATATCGACGTCAGAGAACTGGAACATAAGGTTCGTCGTATCGTCGGTGACTATCTGGTGTCGCCCAAGAACTCTCACAAATTCGAGCTGTGGAAATACTGGTCGGATACCTTCCGCGAAGACTTTGAGCATGTTGCCATCCACAACGGCCACGAGCTCTCCAAGCTGTACGAAGTGGAAAATATTCTGCTTTGTGCCGACTGCTCTGCGCTGGCCGGTGACTTCCGCAAGGAAAGCCGCTGGGGCGAATGCCACCGCCGCAGCGACTACCCCATGCAGGATGACGTCAACTGGCACTGCCATGTGGTAATTAAAATGAAGAATGAACATCTGACCGCGGAGAAAGTCCGTATTTCCGAACTGGGTGAGGAGGTTTCCCTGTGATGAATGACAGCAATATCGCCATCGACACCTCAACATGTCTGGCCTGCGGAAATTGTGTTGACCGCTGCATCATGGATAACCTGCGTCTGACCCTCCCCCCCTGCCGTCAGGCTTCGCCTCTCGGCATAAACTATCAGGGCATTGCCAGACTCATTGCCTCCGGCAAGGAAGAGGAAGCGGCAAAAGAACTTCGCCGCGCCACCCCCTTCGGAGGAATCGTCGCCGCTCTCGGTGATGCTTCCGCCGAAAAAAGCTGTTCTCGCAGCCACTTCGGCGGCGCTCTGCGCTTTACGGATCTGCTCCGCTATCTTGTGTCCGTCCAGTCGGGCATCGTCTACGGCGAAGCTGCCGGCAGACTGCCCCGCTCTTCCAAAAAAGTTGCCGTCATAGGTGCGGGGCCGGCGGGACTCCAGGCTGCCTGGTCTCTGCGCATGGGAGGGCATGCCGTCACGGTGTTCGAAGCGGCTCCCGAAGTCGGCCTCTCTCTGATCCGTCCCTACACCGAAAACGGTGAGGACTCCGCAGCACCGGCCGTTTCTCCCGAAATCATGAAAAAGACCGTGACCATGCTCGAAAAGTCCGGGATTACCTTCGCCACTTCCACGCCGAAAGGACAGGCGGACCTTGATTCCCTGTGCAGAGAATATAACGCCGTCATCTGCACCTGCGGCAAGGGTGCCGTTCTTCCCGCCGATAAGAACGGCTGGGTGAAGGAAAACCTTTTCGCGGCCGGGACCTGTGTGAAAAATCAGAAGAGCATGACTCCCCTGCAGGCCATGGCATCCGCCCTGAAGGCGTCCCATGCCGCCAGAAATCTTCTGGAGGGCTTCGACATCGACTATGAAAGCGATGAAAGAACAGCCCGTGGTCTGGAACGCTTCGCAGGACTCCAGAATGATGAGGACATCGTCGAAAACTCTCCCGTCACTCCCGCCGGCGACATATTTACGCCGGAGGAAGCTCACGGGGAAGCCGCACGCTGTCTGGGCTGCGGTCGTCCTTACGAAAGAAACAAGACATGCTGGTACTGTCTGCCTTGCGAAGTGGTCTGCCCCACGCAGGCACTCCATGTACGGATTCCCTACCTGATTCGCTGACGGGATGAACTCGCACGCCTTTCCCGGCATTCCCCCGGAAAGGCGCCCGACATTTCCGTTTTCCGGGCCTGCACGGATACTCCGCCGTGCCAGGCCCTTTTTTTGCCCTGCCGTCTTGTCGCCGTTCCTCCCCTTCGGGATCTCTCAGATCCGTCCGTTTTTCCGCAAGCGACGATTAGGCCGGATCTGATAAGGATTCCAATTTCTGCACGGCATCACCAACAGATTTTGGTCATAACCGGCAGATTTTTTATCGTCCTGTTTTTCAAAGATTTTCCTTTTTTCTAAGAAACTCATTTTTTTATATGAAAACAGACATCATTTATTGACATAAGACAACATATAAACTACCACTGAAACGTTCCGGAAATCAGTTTCCGATAAGTCGCTGTCTCTATAGAATTTAACAGTGAGGAACCTTCCATGTCACATTACAATATGTATCTTCCCAGTTACTCCATCGGATCCGACTGCTATAATGAAATAGCACATGTCACAAGACACTATGGACGTACGGCCGTCGTCATCGGCGGTAAAACCGCCATGTCCAAGGCACATGACGCGCTGATCAAGGCTACGGAAGGAACTCCCGTCTCCATCATCGACTTTGTATGGTTCGGTGGAGATTCCACCTACGAAAACGGCAAAATGCTCATGGAAAACGAGTCGGTCAAAAAGGCCGACATGATCTTTGCCGTCGGTGGAGGACGTGCCTGCGATACCGGCAAGTACGTTGCCAATGAGATGGACAAGCCGCTGTTCTGCTTCCCCACGGTGGCCAGCAACTGTGCTTCCGTAACCGCCATCTGCGTCATCTACAACGCCGATGGAAGTTTCCGGGAATACTATTATCCGAAGCTGGCAAATCACACCTTCATCAACTCCGACATCATTGCCGACTCTCCTTATCAGCTGCTCTGGGCCGGCATAGGAGACGCCCTTTCCAAAGAATGTGAAGCCGTCTTTTCCAGCAAAGGCGTAGAGCTGAGCCACACTCCGCTCATGGGCGTACAGCTTTCTCATGTCTGTACGAGTCCGTTGCTCAACTTCGGTGCCAAGGCTCTGGAAGCCTGCCGCACGAAGACCTCCTCTCACGAGCTTGAGCAGGTAACCCTGGATATCATCATTTCCACGGGCATCGTTTCCAACATGACTACGCATATCCCGGAATATTATTACAATTCCTCACTGGCACACTGCGTTTATTACGGTGCCACCGTCACCAGAAACGGGCACAAGCACCTGCATGGTGAAATCGTTTCCCTCGGCGTACTCTGCCTGCTCACCTACGAAAAGAAGTATGAAGAAAGAGATACCATTATGGCTTTCAATGCCAAAATGGGATTCCCCGTATGCTTTGATGATATTGAAATCGACGAAAGTGAATTTGAGGCTATGGGAGAAAAGGTCATCACTTCAACGGAATGGGCCTATCGTCCTGAAGGGGTGACTCTGGAAAAATTCATTGAATGCATGAAAGAACAGAACAGATGCGGAAGAGCGTATAAAAAGACCCTGCAACTATAAACTA
>JAXVQY010000361.1:0-4762 GCA_037303805.1 bacterium
TTTCCCGTTTCCTACATCATCAACGACTGCATCGCCGAAGTCTGGGGCTTCCGCAGGGCGCGCTTCATCATCTGGACGGGCTTCGCCATGAACTTCCTGGCCGCGGCCCTCGGACAGATCGCCGTGTTTCTGCCTGCCGCTCCGTTCTGGGACGGCGCCGCCCACTTCAACTACATGTTCGGTCTTGCGCCCCGCATCGCCGCCGCGAGTTTCCTCGCCTTTCTGGCCGGTTCCTTCCTCAATGCCTACGTCATGAGCCGCATGAAGGTGGCCTCCAAAGGGCGTCATTTCTCCCTGCGGGCCATCGCGTCCACGCTGGTCGGCGAGGGCGTGGATTCGCTCATCTTCTTCCCCTTCGCCTTTGCGGGCATCCTGCCCTTTTCCGCCATGCTCCCCATGATGCTGGCCCAGACCGCCCTCAAGACCCTGTATGAAATCCTCGTGCTGCCCCTCACCGTGCGCGTCGTGAACTACGTCAAGCGCGTCGAGGAAACCGATGTCTACGACGAAGGCATTTCCTACAACATTCTCAAGATCAGAGAGGTGTCCTGATGGCCGGCGCTCTGGTGGTCTTCAGCGGCGGACAGGATTCCACCACCTGTCTCTTCTGGGCCCGCGAACGCTTTGAAAACGTCCGCGCCCTCAGCTTCTTCTACGGACAGAAGCACCGCCGTGAACTCGACATGGCCCGTTCCATCGCCGAAGAGGCGCATGTCCCCTTCGACATTCAGGACGTTTCCTTCATTTCCCGCATCGGACGCAGCTCCCTGACCGATCCCTCCATGGTCATGGACGCCGAAAAGCCCGCCGATTCCTGGCCCAATACCTTCGTGCCTGGCCGCAACATGTTCTTCCTCGGCGTGGCCGCCGTCTGTGCCCGCGAACACGGCATGCGCGACATCGTCACCGGCGTGTCCCAGACCGACTTCTCCGGTTACCCCGACTGCCGCGATACCTTCATCCGCTCCATGAACGTCACCCTGAACCTCGCCATGGACGAACAGTTCGTCATCCATACCCCCCTCATGTGGCTCGACAAGGCCCAGACCTGGGAACTCGCCGACAAACTCGGCGTCTTCGAACTCGTCCGTACCCGTACCCTGACCTGCTACAACGGCATCCCCGGCGACGGCTGCGGCGAATGCCCCTCCTGCCGCCTCCGCCGTCAGGGCCTCGAACGCTACCTCCAACAGAAAAAACTCGCTCAGGCCTCCGCCTGTGCCGGAGATCCCCATGCCCGACCGTAAGGACGATCATCTCACTCTTCTCGGCTCCCATACCCGCTACCCCTCCGACTACGACCCCGATGTCCTCGAATCCTTCGAGAACAAACACCCCGAACACGACTACTGGGTCCGCTTCAACTGCCCGGAATTCACCAGCCTCTGCCCCATCACCGGACAGCCCGACTTCGCTGAAATCCGTATCGAGTACATCCCCGATATCCGGATGGTCGAAAGCAAAAGCCTCAAGCTCTACCTCTTCAGCTTCCGCAACCACGGCGACTTCCACGAAGATTGCGTCAATATCATCATGAAGGACCTCATACGCCTCATGGATCCCCGCTATATCGAAGTCACCGGCATCTTCACCCCCCGCGGCGGCATATCCATCTACCCCTATTGCAACTACGGCCGCCCCGGATCAAAATACGAGGAAATGGCCGCCTTCCGCATGCTCCACCACGACCTGTAAAGGCAGGAAGAGAGGAAAGGCAGGAAAGGCAGGAAAGGCAGGGCCCCCGGCCTGCCTTCAGGCGGCCGGGCCGGGGTCTGCAAGCAGCCGGAATTCATTTCCGGCGTTAAGCGCAGCAGAGCCCGTACAAGTCCCGCAGTCCGTACAGCGTGTCCGGCGCAAACGGGCTACGGCGCGACTCGGGCGGGGGAAAAGGCCGAAATAATTCCCCCCGCACCCCCCTGTTTCTGCCTTCCCGCTGCGCGGGAGGCAGGGAAGGGCGATACAACGCTCTGACGCCCCCGGCCTGCCTTCAGGCGGCCGGGTCGACGGGGCGAAAAGGAAGGTGTTATGCCGGATTTTTCTCTCAGGGATCTTGATGCACGGGATGCACGGCTGGCGCTGTCGGCGGCACGTTTCACGGAAAAGGAGTGCGGCGTTGCGCTGCGCGGGGCGTCGCTGGTCGTTGCGCTTTCGGGCGGTGCGGATTCCACGGCGCTGCTGGTGCTTTTTTGTGCGCTGCGGGAGAAGTACGGTCTGACCCTGACCGCGGCGCATCTGGATCATGGTCTGCGTGCCGAGAGTGCGGCCGAGGCGCAGGCCGCCGGAAGGCTCTGTGCCGGTCTGGGCGTGCCCTTCCGCATGAAGCGCGAGGATGTGGGTGCGCTGGCCCGCGGGATGCACTGCGGGGTGGAGGAGGCCGGGCGTCGCGCCCGCTATGCCTTCCTGGAACAGTGCCGTCTCGAGGCCGGAGCGGACAGGGTGCTGACGGCGCATCATCTGGGCGATCTGGCCGAAGATGTGCTCATGCGTCTTTCCCGCGGGGCCGCGTGGCCGGGACTGGGCGGCATGAAGGCCGTGGTCGACGAGCCGGGCCGCCGTCTGCTGCGGCCCCTGCTGCTCATCGAAAAGAAGGACCTGGTCGCCATGCTGCGGCGTCTCGGCATAGCGTGGCAGGAGGACGCCTCCAACCAGAGCCGCGCGTGGAAGCGCAACCGCGTGCGTCACGACATCATGCCCCTGTTTCTGGCCGAAAATCCCTCGTTTCCCGACGCCATCCGCCGTCTCTGGCTCTGTGCCCGCAGGGACGAACGCGACTGGACCCGGCGTTCCGCAGGGCTGCTTGTTCCCTCGGAAGACGGTCTGCTGCTTCCGGCATCGGCCCTCGAGGCGCTCGGGGAGTCGGAACGCTTCCGCGCCGTGACCGACGCCCTCGACGCTCTCGGCGGTCAGGCCCGTTTCGATACCCTCGACGCCCTCGATCTCGCCTGGCAGCGACGTCTCTTTCCCCGCCGCTTTTCCTTCGCCGGCGGCGTCAAGGCCGAACTCTCCCGACGCGGCATCTTCTTTCATCGCGCTCCCGGCCGTTGAGCCGCTGCCGCCGGTTCGGCCCCCCGCGCCGTGCCCGCGTCCCCCGGTTCGGCCCCCCGCGCTATGCTTCCTGTCGCCGGGGCACCCCCTCGCCGCGTCGTGCCTCCTGTCGCCGTGCTCCCGCCGGGCCTCGTTTTCCCTTCCGGTCCGCCGTCCTCCGGCGTTCCCGTCTTCCCGGACGTTCCCCCGTTCCCTTCCTTTAAAAGAAGAAGGTTTTTCCGGCCGCGACGTGCCCCCGCGACGCGCCCCCGCGACGCGGTTCCCCGTGCCGTCTTCGTGTCCCCCGTTCCCGCGTCGTGCCCGCGTTCTCCCGCAGGCGTCCCGCGCGTTCGGCCGTGTGCGTCCCGGCGTTTTTTCCGGCCGCGCCGCGTTTCTGCAACACTATGCAAGAATTAGGTGTTTCGGGCTTTTTCGGGGTCGGAAGCTGATAAGAAAGAATGTAACATTCCGGTTTTCATGAATAAAATTCCTTTCGGAATATTTCCGGAGACGGCGCGGAACCCCGCGGAGGGCTTTGCCAGACCCTTGCCAGCTGGTGTAGGGTGCTTATTTAGCAGCACAGGGAAGGCACACGACAGCATTGAACGCCTTCCGTTTTTTCTCGCGAGGAGTTTTGACCATGCCGCTGTACGATTTTGAATGCAAGGACTGCCAGCACACTTTTGAGGAACTGGCCTTTGATGACGACGATGTTGTTCGCTGCCCGAAGTGCGGCTCCGAACATACGGCACGGCTTGTTTCCGCGCCCAGTCCGCTCAAGACCGGAGCGTTTCCCTTCAAGATAGGGCCGCGTCCGGCATGGATGAACGACAAGAGACTCAACCGCAACAGTCCCTGTCACGGCAACTGTTCCTCGTGCGGCGGCGGAGCCGGGGGCGAAGCCCGGTAGCGTCCGCCATGTTTACAATGGCGGAAAGGATGGTCCGGCGATAGAAAAAAGGCAGGACCCCCCTTTCGCGCCTCCCAAGTCTGAATGATACACAAGGAGTTTCCATGAACGGCATTTTCAAAAAGACGGCGCTTGCCGTCACCGGTCTCGTATTTCTGGCCTCCACGGCCACGGCGGCCCCGGTGCTGCCCGACTTTGTTCCCCTTGCCAAAACCGCCGGTCCGGCCGTGGTGAACATCAGCACCGAAAGGGAAGTTTCCAGTCCCGTGATGGACATGTTCAACTTCCCCGGCATGGATCGTTTCTTTGAACAGTTCGGTCCCTTCGGCGGCGGCAGACAGGGTCAGCCTCAGAAGCACAAGAGCAGCGCGCTCGGTTCGGGCTTCATCATCTCCGCCGACGGCTACATCGTCACCAACAACCACGTGGTCGAAGGCGCCGACAAGGTCACCGTCAAGCTCAACGGCGACAAGACCGCCGGTCTCGCCGCCAAGGTCGTGGGCACCGACGCCGAAACCGATCTCGCCCTGCTCAAGGTGGAAAGTTCCACGCCGCTGCCCGTGCTCAAGTTCGGTGATTCCGACGCCCTCGAAGTCGGCGCGTGGGTCATGGCCATCGGCAACCCCTTCGGCCTCAGCAACACCGTCACCGCAGGCATCCTGAGCGCCAAGGGCCGCGACATTCACGCCGGTCCCTTCGACAACTTCCTCCAGACCGACGCCTCCATCAACCCCGGCAACAGCGGCGGTCCCCTCATCAACATGGAAGGTGAGGTCATCGGCATCAACACCGCCATTTCCGCCAACGGTCAGGGCATCGGCTTCGCCA
>JAXVQY010000362.1:0-12581 GCA_037303805.1 bacterium
GCGGCCCTTGCCAACGGCGACGAATACTTCCGACTCATTGCAGATGCTGGTGGGATAGTAGAAAACGCATTTTATTCTTCCCTGAGAGCGCTTTTCAATTTCTTTCAGCCACGGCTTATATACCTGCTGCACAATGGGATCCGTATCCATGAGATACGAAGCAAAGGTGAGTCGATAGATCTTTTTGGCAGCCGAGGCCTGGGAAGGAAGAACAAGCATCAATGCCATCAACAGAAACATGCACATCTTTTTCATATGCGACTCCTTGTTATGAGTTCTACATGAGCTTGTCGGGTAAATAGAGGACTATTTCGGGGAAGATGGTCATGATGACGACACAGATCAGGATGCAGAAAATGTAGGGCATGACGTGTCTGAATATCATTCCCATGGGAGCTGCGCCTTCCATGCCGGAAATGGCAAAGACAATGATTCCCACGGGAGGAGTAATCTGTCCCATTTCCATGAGAAGAACCGTGATGACGCCGAACCATATGGGGTCGAAGCCGCAGGCCTGAACGGTGGGGAATATGGCGGGCAGAGTCAGGAGTATCATGGGAACGACGTTGAACAGACACCCCAGGCCGATATACATAAGGACGATACCGGCAAGAACGACATAGCGGTTGGCATTCATTTCCGTCACCATGTCGGCGAGCATGAACGGAAGCTGCGTCGTGGCAAGAAAGGCTCCCAAAACGCTGACGCCGAGAAGGATGAACGTACATTTCACGCAGATGTCTGCGGCATGGAACAGGGAATCGGTGAAGTTTTTCCAGCTGAGACTTCTGCGGCACAGAGCGTAAATAAAGGTACCTCCCGCGCCTACGGCACCGGCTTCGGTGGGACTGAAAATTCCGCCGAACATGCCGCCCAGCATGAAGACGATGAGACCGATCATGGGGATGAGCTGGTACAGGGAACGGACTTTCTCTTTCAGCGGTACGGGAGCCCGTTTCGGAGCAAGTTCAGGATGGCGGATGGAGATGATGCAGGTCATGATGCAGAAGAGCAGCAGCAGCGTGAACCCGGGAAGGAAACCTGCAAGAAAGAGTCGTCCGATGGATTGTTCCGTTACAATGGCATAGAAGATGAAGCCCACGCTCGGGGGGATAAGGATGCCCAGTGTTCCGCCTGCTGCGAGACATGCGCTGGAAAAGGCGCTGTTGTACTTGTAGCGCTTCATTTCGGGAAGAGCGACGGAGGTCATGGTGAGAGCCGTGGCAAGCGAGTCACCGCAGATGGCGGAAAAGCCCGCGCATCCGCTCAGCCCGGCTATGGCCAGGCCTCCCGGATATTGCCCGAGCCAGAGACTGCATGCGGAGAACAGCGCTTCCCCTATTTTGGCATGAAGAACGAATTCCCCCATGAGTACGAACATGGGAATGACGGAATAGGAATAATTCATGGTGGAAGAAGGCATGGACAGGAGCACGTTCAAGCCCTGCAGAGGCGTCAGGGAAATGATCATCAGTCCGATGATGCCCGTGATGCACATGGCGGCGGCGATGGAAATTTTTAATAGAATCAGGAAGATGAGAATGCCTATGCAGAGAAAGCCCACCTTGGCGTAGTCATAGGAAAATTCCGTATCATGCAGGGAGAAGGGGACAGCGGCAAACAATACTGCGGCAACAAGGGCAAGAAGAATGAGAGCCTTGTCGGAACGCATGGCGGACAGATGCATGCAGATGTTTCTGCATGCAGCAAGAGTGAAGGCCGCGCACCCCAGAATCCCGAAGCCTATGAATATGGAGAGCTTGAGAAAAAGAGCAGGGGTATATTCGCCGGTTTCCAGTTTGTCGAGAAAGCTCAGCGACATGTACCAGACCATGAGGACGGCGAGCATGGCCGTCAGCAGGGATACGAACAGACTTATGCCTTCTCTGGCCCGGAGTGGAAGTTTGTCCACCATGAGATCCACGGAAATATGGGATTCACTGAACTGTATTTTTGCAAGGCCGAAAAACAGTATCAGGAACATGGTTATTTCCGTGAGTTCTATGCTTCCCCCCAGAGGGGACTGAGCAAAGAAACGCATACCTACGTCAAGGCAGGTGATCGCCATCATGAAAAAGATGGCTATGCCGCAAAGTCTGTACAGGAAAGAGCAGAGACGTTCTATGGCGTTGTCGACGTTATGGACCATTCTTGATGTCGCTGGATTCATAGTCTGATGCTCCTGTTGATGAAGGAGTTCGTCGAGGAAAAGGAAGGAGAGAAGAGTATGGCGTGCGGTAAGGTCGGCATGGGAAGGGGTACCTCAGAGCGAAAGAGCCGTTTCCATGGCGGACTTCATGGCCTGAGCGACTTTTCCCGCATGGAGGGCATCGCCTATCACCACGGTAGGAACAGATTTTTTGAGCGTTTCTTCCAGCGGGTTGTAAGCCCGGCTGCCCAGAGCAAGTACGACGGAGTCGAAGTTTTTCAGCGTATGCTGCTCTTGATTCTTGGTGTATGTGACGCCGTCGGCATGGAACGCGACAATGGCGGCTCCGGTCACGGCATTTACATGTTGAGATTCAAGCCGTCGGAGAAGTTCCGTTCTGGGAACGAGGGACAGATCGGCGGCGACTTCGTCCTTCAGCTCGACCATGGTGACTTCTCTGCCGTAGCTGCTGAGATAGTCGGCCGTTTCCGCGCCCACCATGCCTGCTCCGGCAATGAGAACGCGCCTTCCTGTCAGAGCACGGCCGCTGAGAACATCGGAAGCCTGCAGCAGTTCAGGAGCATGTATGCCTTCTATGGGAGGAAGCAGAGGCGTGCTGCCTGTGGCAAGAACTACGATTTCGGGAGATGTCTGGTGAACGGTATCGGGAGTGAACGCGCACTGTCTGTGTATGCGGACGCCGTATTTCTCGCACATGACGATGAGCCACCGCAGTGCCTTGGCCAGCTCACCTTTGGCGGGCGGAAAAGCCGCGATACGGAACTGTCCTCCGAGATGTGAGCTTTTTTCGTACAGATCGACGGTATGACCGCGTTTTGCCAGTATCCACGCACACATCATGCCCGCAGGGCCTCCTCCGACCACGGCAATATGCCGGGGATGTTCGGCCGGATGCATGCATGTGCAGTATTCCTGTCCCGTGAAGGGGTTGATGGCGCAGCCCGTCTGCTTTCCGGCAAGAATATTTCCGGTGCACTGATCATGACATGCGATGCACGGACATATTTCGTCGATGCGGCCTTCCAGTATTTTTTTGGGAAAATCGGGATCCGCCAGAGACTGGCGTCCGACGGCGATCATATCGGCCCGTCCGGTGGCGAGAATTTCCTCCGCGATGTAGGGATCATTGATGCGCCCCACGGTAATGACAGGAATGGACACACTTTTCTTGATGTCTTCGGCGTAGGAGGCCAGGGCCGCCAGAGGTTGCGCGCCGGATCCCCAGAGATTTTCCATATCGGCATACGTAGCCGTGGAGACATGCAGAGCATCTATGCCGGCGTCTTCCAGAATACGGGCCATGGCACGGGTTTCAGCAATGCCTCGTCCCCCGAGGGAATGTTCTTCCGCGCTGATGCGGAAAAGCAGCGGGAAGTCCGGACCGGTTCTGCGACGTATGGCGCTGATGATGAGGCGGGGAAAGCGCATTCTGTTTTCCAGACTGCCGCCGAAACGGTCGATACGTCTGTTGCTGTAGGATGACATGAACTCCGCGATCAGGTAGCCGTGGGCGCCGTGGATTTCTACGGCATCCGCACCGGCCCTCTGTGCGCGTTCGGCAGCTTCACCGAACTTTTCGGCAATATGGAAAATTTCTTCTTCGGTCAGCTCTTCAGGGACTTCTCCGCAGACGGGGCAGGGCAGAGGTGACGGAGCTACAGGGCGCTGTCCGTTCAGATAATGATGAACGGTCTGACGACCGGCGTGGTGGAGCTGAATGGACAGGCATGCACCGTGGGCATGAATTCTTCGGGCAAGCTCTTCAAAGCCGGGAAGGAATCTGTCGTCATAAAGACCCGGTTCGCAGGGACCGGCGTTGCCGCGGGGATCAACGGCGATGACTTCGGTGGAGATCAGAGAAAAGCCGCCGATGGCGCGGCGTTCGTAATACGCTATGAATCGTTCGGACAGAGTTCCGTCTTCATGGGCGTAGTTGGTTCCCATAGAGGGAACGATGAGGCGATTGCGCAGCTTCATTGTATTGATTGTTATCGGCTGAAAGAGCGATGAAATTTTCATGAATCCCCTCCTTACGGATAGTTCTTTCTTACTATGTAGAAAAATGTAAAAAAAAGAACAAACTAATTTTTTTTCTACGCTGCGCTACGTGATAAGTATTTTTTATGACTGCACCGACATGAAAAGAAAAAAGAAGATCCCGGAGAGGGACAAAAATATTTTTCGTTAGACGATGAGCATGTCTCCCTGTATGAAAAAGATAGACTTACTTTTGAACTTTTTAATTTTACATCGTTCAGGAGGTTGTTATGAAAGATGGCTTCAGTATTATTGATATGCGGTGCCGTCCTCCGTACAAGGGTTTTCTGTATAACGGGTATCCTTTCGGTCTGTATGATACTTCCAAGGCCTCGCTGACGGAAAAGTTCGGATTGATGACGGACTTTCATTATCCTCTTTACTTGAAGAATCCGAGAATGGATCTTTTTATAAGGGAAATGGATGAGGCCGGTGTCGATTACGGCGTTGCACCTTATCGCGCCGCATGGGGAGATCCGGAAAATAAACGTGGACTTATCAATAATGATGATCTGCTTGATCTGATGAATGAGTATCCTGCTCGTTTTATCGGCGTCGCCGGTATTTCTCCCGTCTACGGAGGCGTGGATCATGCCGTGCAGGAAGTAGAGAAGTACTGTGTGAACGGGCCGATGAAAGGGATACTTATGGAACCTTTTTTCGACAGGCCCAACTGGTTTATGAACGACAAGACACTGGCCTATCCTGTGCTTGAAGTCTGCAAGGAGCATCATCTGCCGGTATTACTGACGTTCGGAGGGTTCTTCGGCTTCCCCAAGGAACAGCTTCCTCCGCTGGTTGAGGCCTTGAAGGCTTTTCCCGACGTTGACTTCGTGCTTTGTCACGGCGGTTTTCCTGAGGCGGAAACCGTGTGTCATCTGGCATTCATGTTTAATAATCTGTATATTTCGCCGGATATGTATGTTGTTAATACTCCGGCAAGTCGAGTCTATATCGACGCGGCGAATCATTTACTGAGAGAGCGTCTCTGCTTTGGAAGCGCCTGTCCTGGAATATCCATGCAGACGGCGGTACAACACTATATGAACTGCGGTATTCGAAGAGAGGTTATGAGTGATATTCTGTCAGGGAATGCCGCTAGACTTTTCGGAATAACGCTTTAATAACGTAAATATTAAAGGACCGGCACTGCTGTTGTATATTAAAAACAGCAGTGCCGGTCCTTTTAAATGGAAAATAAGAATCTATCTTATAAAATTGTACTACTCGGGTAAATACTGTTTTACCTGATATCTTATAAGAGTGTGAATGGTGGTTTCACTGACGGAATATATGCTTTTCTTTGGAAAACACAGACAAAAGCATGCCTGCATGGGATAATTTCTGATATGCATGGCCTTGATTAAATTCTTTTCAATATAATAGTTTTTCTGTGCGAGAAAATAGGAAAATATTCCGGCGAAATTCTTATTTTTTACAATGAAGTTCAATGCCGATTCACCGGTAAAGAACGTATGTTCCTTGTTTTTGAAAAAACGTTTCATGTCATTGTGCGGAGAAAATTTAATATTGTTGTCGGTATTCAATATCTGAAGATTGGCAAAGTAAAAATTTTCAAGATCTTCCAGTTCCAGTGCATCTTTTTGCGCCAGTTTGTGTTTTGCATTGAGGAAGATGAGTGATTCCGTTTTTCCTATGACTTCACATTCCCAGCCCAAGTGCTGCACCGTATGGATCATCTGGTCTTTCTGCCGGTCTTCACAGCAGACAATATAGCAGAAATGTTCATCGTTTTCCGGTCGTGCCTGAGGAATGTTGTTTGAGGTTTCCACCAGTAGTTCCAGGGCCGGATACTGTCTCGAAGCCTGGATCACAACGTCGGAAAGGACGGTATTTACCATGGAGGTAAAGGCGGAAATCTTGAACTTCCCTGAGCAAATAAATTTTTTCTGAGAGAGATGAAGAAGTTCATCCTGAAGGGCAAGAATATTTTTGGCAAGTTGAAGCGCTTCGGCTCCGGCCAGCGTCAGAGTGATTCCTTTGGGGGAACGCTCGAAAAGTGTGACTTCCAGTTCGCGTTCAAGAAGAGCAATGGCGGAACTGAGTGCTGCCTGAGTGATGTAGAGATGTTCGGCGGCCTTTCTCATGGAAGACCATTTTGCTGTTTCTTCAAAATATTTCAGATGACTCAGCTGCATTTTTCTACTCGTACGTTGTTGGATTTCTGTGAAGTACCGTCAGAGAAATATCCATGCATGAAATGAGGCATTACTGCGAAAACATTTCCTGCAATGACCTGTAATGCCTTGCCGCGGGTATCTTCGGCTAAGAAGGGAAATTTTTATATCAGTATATGGGCTTTGTTTCCGTTCTGCAAGAATAAGCTCGGAACCCCGCAAAGTGTATGGAATTTTCGAATATGTTGTCTTCTGGAATCGTCGGTTGCAAGTCGGCATGCCTGGTGGGCATGGAGGTGGAGCAGAGGGCGCAGCTGTCAACTCGGCGAAGTCTGGGACGGGAGGCGTTTCCGTGGCCGAGTTGTATGAAAGTCTGCGGGGTACATTGTTTGCCCGCAGACGTTTCGAGTATTCATGCATGGTCCTGTCGGACAGAACAACGAGAGGACATAAAAGGAGATCGGATGCTTCCGGTCGGTCTGGTCGTCTTGTAATATCCGTATGGATGTCATGCCGATCATATCTCGGCATGACTGAATATTTATCGGGGGGTGTTTGTCTGTAATCCCAATAAATCAAGAATCCGCGCCAGCTCATCGGGACTGGTATAGGGGATCTGGATGCGCCCCTGCTGTTCGTTGCCGCTGATGGTGGCTTTCGTTCCGCTGTTCTGCCGCAGGAGAGTCTGGAGGTCTTTGAGCCTCTGCGGTTTGGGCGCCCGGGCGGGGCGGGGAGACGAGGCTTCGTGCGGAGCAAGTTTTTCCGGCAGTCTGCCGGTACGCTTGCAGGTATCGGCGGCCGCTTCCGTATCACGGACGGACAGATGATATTCCAGAACGGCGTTGTAAAGCCGACCGCGAAGTTCTTCATTGCCGACGGACAGCAGAGCACGGGCATGACCTGCACTGATATCTCCCTTTGCCAGACTGTCCTGCATGACAGGTGAAAGTTGGAGCAGGCGCAGAGCATTGGCCACGGCCGGGCGACTCTTGCCGAGCTGTTCGGCGAGCTCTTCCTGACTCAGCTTATAGGCCTCGCGCAGCGCCTGAAGTGCCTCAGCTTCTTCCATGGGATTGAGGTTTTCTCTCTGGAGATTTTCCACGAGAGCTACGGTCATGGCTTCCTTGTCGGTATATTCCGTCACGATGACGGGAACTTCCGTCAATCCTGCCATGCGGGCGGCACGCCAGCGGCGCTCTCCGGCGACGATTTCATAGCGCTGAGGCATGCCGGGCAGCAGACGCACCAGAAGAGGCTGAATGACTCCCTGATTTTTGATGGAGACGGCCAGCTCGTTGAGGGCATTGTTGTCGAAGCGCTTCCGGGGTTGATGTCTTCCGGGAACAAGCTGGGTGAGCGCCAGTTTTCTCGGCTCTTCACTGCTGCTTTCCGTAGCAGAACTGAGCAGGGAGCTGAGTCCGCGACCGAGTCCGCGTTCGGGAATATTCATGATGCCTCCATAAGCCGTCGTTTATGCTTTTATGGGATGTGTCGTGGCAGGTCGGAAGGGGAGATGCGTCCGGCATAGAGAAACGCGGACGGGCCGTGTGATGCCTTTTGTCGTCTATCCGTCGTTCCGTCAGGGTTGAGCTGTTTTATGAACGACTTCTCGTGCCAGCTCCAGATAGGCTTCTGCCCCTTTGGATTTTATGTCGTAATGCAGAATGGATTTTCCGTGGCTGGGAGCTTCGGAGAGCCGTACATTTCGGGGAATGACGGTTTTGAACATGTGCTGCGGGAAACAGCGTTCGGCTTCCGCCTTTACCTGGCGTGCCAGTTTATTTCGGGAATCATACATGGTGAGCAGCACGCCGAGAATCTGCAGTTCCTTGTTGAGACGTTTGCGTACTTGCTCATAGGTGTGCAGCAGTTTGACGATGCCTTCCAGCGCGAAAAACTCGCATTGCAGCGGAATGAGTATTTCGTGGGCCGCACAAAGGGTATTGATGGTGATGAGCCCCAGCGAGGGAGGGCAGTCGATAATGATGTAGTCGTAGTTGTCGGCCACCTGTCCGAGCAGATCGGCCAGATAAAATTCTCGGGCCATCTTGTCTACAAGTTCGATTTCGATGCCGACAAGATCCGTGGACGACGGCAGAAGGGAGAGATAGGGCGTTGCTGTCGGCAGCAGCGTTTCTTCCAGTGTGGAAGTCCCGCATAATGCCGTATAAAGATTGCGAGCAAGGTTCTGCTGATCAAATCCGAGAGAACTCGTGGAGTTCGCCTGGGGATCGCAATCCACCAGCAATACACGATTTTCCATGATAGCCAGAGAGGCGGAAAGGTTGACTGACGTGGTGGTTTTTCCTACGCCGCCTTTCTGGTTGGCAACAGCAATGATTCTGGCCAAGTTTCAAGCTCCTTTCCCGATGTCTTTCTCTACATAAACGCAGGCATAGGGAAAAGCAAGGAGTGTTTCACGTGAAACATGGGAGGACGAGAAAGCGGCAACGCCGATGTTTCACGTGAAACATCGGCAAGATGAAAAAAGATGTCTTCGATGAAAATATGGTGTCGGAGCACGGATGAAACAGCAATCATAGGAAAACGTCGGAAAGACAGGGGCGCAGGCTTCTGCCGCCGTGAAAAAGGCGGACATGAATTTCATGTCCGCCTGCTACAGAAGCCTTGTATCCGGATAGGCTCCACAGCGTTTGCCGGAGAACTTTCCGGGAAAGCGGGGATCAGTGTCCCGTAATATTGTACTTTTTCAGCTTGTACTGCATGAGACTGCGGGATATGCCCAGAAGCTCCGCGGCATGGGCCTGCACGAAGTCCGCACGTACCAGAGCCCGCTTGATGAGGGCCGCTTCGATCTTATCCAGCGTGTCGGCAAGATTGAGCTCCACGGGGAGCAGGTCCACGGCGCTTTTGAACTGAGACTCTTCGCCGCGTATTTCCGGGGGTAAGTCGTCTACGCCGATGACGGGACCGGGAACCATGACCATGCAGCCCTCCAGAACGTTCTGAAGCTGACGGATATTGCCCGGCCATTCATAACCGGTCAGGTAGTTCTGCGCTTCGGGGCTGAAGCTCTTGGCCGGAATGCCGTTGTCTTCGGCGATCTTTTCCGTGAAGTGTGCGATAAGAAGGGGGATGTCTTCACGGCGTTCACGCAGCGGGGGAATGTGGATCTGCACAACATTGAGCCGGTAGAAGAGGTCCTCTCGGAAGGTGCCTTCCTCCACCATTTTAGCCAGATCCCGGTTGGTGGCGGCAACGACGCGGATATCCACGCTGATGGGTTCCGTGCCGCCGACACGTTCGAATACCCGTTCCTGCAGGACACGAAGCAGCTTGACCTGAAGGTCCATGCTGAGTTCACCCACTTCATCGAGAAAGAGCGTACCGTGATCCGCCTGCTCAAAGCGTCCTCGACGTGTGGCTACGGCGCCGGTGAAGGATCCTTTTTCATGGCCGAACAGCTCGCTTTCCAGAACGCCGGAGTTGAAGGCCATGCAGTTTACCGAAACGAAGGGACCTTCCTTGCGCGGCGAGCTGAAGTGTATGGCTCGTGCCACGAGTTCCTTGCCTGTGCCGGATTCACCGGTGATGAGCACGGTGGATCGACTGACGGCGACTCTGTCCACGATGGAGAGCGTATTCCGTATCGCTTTGGATTTGCCGATGATGTGATGGGTTCCGTAGCGTTCTTCCAGAGATTCCTGAAGGAGTTTGTACTGCTGATGCGCTTTGGAAAGCTCTACGGCATTGTGGACGGAAAGCAGCAGTTCATCGTTGGCAAAGGGCTTGGTGATGTAGTCGAAGGCTCCGTAGCGCATGGCTTCCACGGCACTTTCGATGCTTCCGAAGGCCGTCATGATGAGTACGGGCAGGTCGGGCCAGGACTTTTTTATGCGTTGAAGGACTTCCTTGCCGGTGAGCTTCGGCATTTTCATGTCGGTGATGACCACATCGACTTCCGATTCGTCCAGAAAATGCAGCGCCATTTCCGGATCATTCAGGGCCGTCACTTCGTACCCGGCATCCCTGAGCAACGCTTCCATGACGATGAGGTAGTTCTTTTCGTCGTCTATGACGAGGATATGAGAGATATCACTCATGGTCGTTTCCTTGTTCGGTTAGGGGCTTCCGCACAGGGAAGCTGATGGTGATGAGTGCGCCGCCCTGGGGGGCATTGGCCAGTTTCATGCTTCCGCCGTGAGAGTCAATGATGGCCTGCACGATGGGCAGCCCCAGTCCGGTACCGTTATCCTTGGTGGTAAAGAACGGATCCATGGCCTTTGCCAGGGCGTCTTCGGAGAAGCCGGGGCCCGTGTCGCGGAAGGTAAGCGTCGTTCTGCCGTCCGTGGAGAGGGTGCTTTCAATGAAGATCTTTCCCGGTCCCTGCATGGCCTGCTGTGCGTTGGCCAGGATGTTGTAAAAGGCCCGGTACAGAAGATCGGGATCTCCGTAAATGGTGATGGAAGGAGAAATGTCGGCGTGTATCTCCACGCCCTGACGCTGAAATTCTCCGCCGAGAAAAGCCATGGCCTTATTGAGAACATCCTGAATGTTCACGACATCCTGCCGCGGCTGACGGGGACGTGCATAGTCCAGAAAGTCGTTTACCGTTGTTCCCAGTCGGCAGGATTCGTCATAGATGGCGGCCAGCATGGCCTGGGTGGTGGCATCTTCCGTCTTGTGGCGGCGGATGAGAAATTCGGAGCTGGAGCGGATGATCCCCAGAGGATTGCGTATTTCATGGGCGATGGACGCCACCATGCGGCCCATACTGGCCAGTTTTTCGGCCTGGTGGAGCTGGGCCTCGAGCTGACGGTTTCTGGCCATACGGCGGCTCAGGGTGTACTCGGCCTTGCGGGCCACGAAATGCAGCAGGAAGAACAGGATCAGTGTGGAGATGAGAAAGCCCGTGATGATGAGCCACTGAGAGCGTATGGTTCCGCGGTACTGGGGCGTCATATCCTGAACGATTTCGAGTACCCCGAGGACGGGAACGGGCTGACCGTGTACCCTCAGTCCCTGAAAGTCCGTATCCACGGTCAGAGGAAAGATGGTGCGCAGAAGAAACGTGCCGTCTTCCAGATGCGGCGTCACGAGTGCCTGCGTGTAGGGAATGGAGGACAAGACGTCGAAATGGTAGGGTTTTCCTTCAAAAACAAGAGGAATTCCGGCGGTATACATGTCGGTACGCCGAACTTCCTTGGGATCGGTGGAATAGAGGATGGTGTAGTGGTCGTCGAACAGGCGTACGCTTTCCAGCTGAAGACCGTGCAGCTGGGACTGAATGACTTCATCAAGCAGTTTGTACTGAGCCGGATTGGACAGGGCGACGCGCCCGGAAGCGTAGGTGACGGGCAGCGTGAACTTGCGGAAGATCTGGCGATTGATGTTGTCCGCCAGAAGCAGGGCATATTCCTGCTGACTTTCCAGCATGGATCGGTTCATGGTGCTGCCGATGAAAAGCGTGAGGATGACGCTGGAAATAAGTATCAGCACCAGCGAGATGTAGGAAAAGAACTTGGCCAGATTGAACGGCAGTTTGTTTTCTGCGCTGTTCTGACTTGCGTCATCCATGGAGGCACCTTTGCTCATGCCGTGAACGAGTGACGGCCGTTGTAAAAAAGGATTAAATATAAAGGGGGAGGTTTTGCCTCCCCCCTGTTTCCGGGAGCGGGCTCATGTTCTGCGGCCGGTCCTGCGGAGGCTGTTTTCAGACGGTCCGGCAGGTCGGCCTGGAATCTGCCTTGATCCTGTGTCGGACCGGCGCGGGATGTTTCTGAGCCGCAGACGATCTGCCGGAGCTTTTCTCTAGAATTCCATGTCGACCGAAGGAATGGCCGTGAACATGGCCAGTCTGGAGGCATCTTCCTCGGATCCGGGCATGCCGAGACGGGCGCGTGCCAGCTTCTTGCCGTTTTCCACAGCGGGCTGATCCACGGGATTGATGCCCATGAGCCAGCCGGTGAAGATGGTAGTCGCTTCAAGAAGCATCATCATCTTTCCGGCGGAGAAGGCACTTTCGTCGGGCATGTCTAGATGTACGACGGGGACGTCCTTCTGGGCCAGCGTGGCACGGGTGGCCAGAGTTTCTGCGTCGAGAATGTCGCCGAAGGTATGGCCTTTCAGGTACTGCCACTGCTCAGGCAGCTTGGTGGGCATGGGCAGGATGGTCTTGTTGGCAGGAGTGCTGACGAAAAGGCAGATCTTGTCCTTCGGTCCGTCGAGGAACATCTGAAGCAGAGAGTGCTGATCGGTCACGCCGGTAGCGGGAA
>JAXVQY010000363.1:0-4726 GCA_037303805.1 bacterium
GCGCATAGGAACGTTCTGCCATGACATAGCTGGGACCGGCGTCGACAATGCCGGCGGCCCCTGCGCGGACGGCTTCAAGATAAAGTGCGGCCGTCGTTTTTCCGGGAATGGCGACGATGTTCAGAGCATCCATGCCGCGGGCGATGGAGCCGCCGTAAACAATGTCGCTTTTTTCAAAAATGGTTACACGAAGTTTCGGGTCTATCTGAAGCGCTCTCATGGCCGCAATGCAGCCCGCGCTGCCGCCGCCGATGATAAGGAAATCAGTTTCCAGTGTCTGCAAACTCATAGAGTCCTCCTGAGTTACGGCCTTGCGGCTTTACGGCCGCGGGTAAGGCGTACGATATAAAAGAGCGTGATGAACACGGTCATGGCAAGAAAGCAGAACGCGATGGGTCTGTCTACGAAGATAGTCCAGTCTCCCCGGGAGATGAGCAGACTCTGGCGTATTTTATGTTCAAGAAGGGATCCGAGGAAAAAGGCCACGATCATGGTGGGCATACTCAATCTGAGCTTTGCGAACAGATAGCCGACAAGACCGAAGATAAACATGACCCCCACATCAAAGAGGCTGCTGTTGTTCACGTACGAGCCGATGAAGGAAAAGATCATGACGCAGGAGAACAATACCGTTTTGGGGATCCGGGTCAGATTTTTGGCATAATGGACAAAAATCCCGCCGACAACCAGCGTGTAGAGATTACTGATGAGCAGTACGGCAAAAAGCGCATACAGCATGGGAGCATTGCTTTCCATGAACTGAGGGCCGGGAACGAGGCCTTTGATCATGAAACCGCCGAGAATGAGGGCGGCGGCAAGGTTGCCGGGAATACCGAGGGTAAGGAGAGGCACCAGGTTCGGGCCGTTGACCGCATTGTTTCCCGCTTCGGATGCGGCAATGCCTTCCAGAGCGCCGTTGCCGAATTTTTCCGGATAAGGAGACTTCTTACGGCTCCAGATATAGCTCAGGTATGCCCCTACAGTCGTACCTATGCCGGGAACGATGCCGACGAAGGAGCCGATGAGCGTGGAACGTGCTATGGTGGGCATGCACAGCTTCATTTCCGACAAAGTAAGTTTGTCAGCGTCTGTTCCCGGTTTTGACAGATGTATGTCGTCCTGAACTTTGTTGTTTCGTTCCTTATACCAGCGCTCAGCCTGCAGCAGAACTTCGGAAAAGGCGAGAAGACCGATGGCCATGGGCATGATGCTGATGCCGTCAGCCAGTTCGATGAAACCGAAGTTGAAGCGGGGGGTTCCTATTTCCGGATCACAGCCTACCGTGGCCAGCAGCAGACCGATGCCGGTGGAGATAAGACCGCGGCAGGGACTTCCTCCGGCAGCCAGACTGATGATGATGAGGGAAAAAAGCAGTATCATGCTGTATTCCGGCGGACCTATGCGAAGGGCCACCATGGCCACGGGCGCGGCAAGGAATATCAGAACGAGATCACTGGCGGTATCGGCGGTGACGGAAGCGAAAAGCGCCGTTTTAAGGGCTTTGCCGCTCTTGCCCTGTTTTGCCAGAGGATATCCGTCGAACGTCGTTATCATGGCCTGAGGGGTTCCGGGGATATTAAAGAGAATGGCGGGAATGGAGCCGCCGAAATTACCGCCCTTGGAAAGCCCCATAAGCATGGCAATGCTGGGAATGGGACCGAGGTAGTAGGTGAACGGCAGAAGGAGAACGATGGCCATGGTATCGCTCAGTCCCGGGATGGCTCCCACGATGATACCGAAGGTCACACCGAATAATGACCAGAAGAAATTTTGCCAGTCCAGCACCATACCGAGTGCTGTCATCAGACTTTCAAACATAGGTCGTGCCTTTCCGGTTTTACCGGAGGTAGGGAAAGAGAGGACACTCCACAGGCTGCTGCGGAATTTCCCGGAGACTTGAGTCTGCCTTTTTAGAACAGAATTCCTTTGGGCAGTTCGAACTGGAGAAAGTGAACGATAATGATATAGAGGCCTCCGAGGGTGATGATCGGGGTAAGCAGGAATATTTTTTTACGCCGCTCGCCGAACAGCCACAGAGAACAAAGAATGAAGATGAAGCTGGGAATGAAGAAACCTATGCGGGAAAGGGTGATGAGATAGATGAGAAAGAGCAGGATGATCGGAACCGACACACGCAGAAACAGTACCGGATCGAAAGTCGATGGCGGGTTTGTTCCGGGCGTACGCAGCAACATGATGAGGGCAGGAATGGCAATGACCAGAACGGCCAGCCGGGGAACAAAGGCTTCTTCAGGACCTTCCGTCTGGGCGGGAATGATCACAAACCACAGAAGAGCACTGAAAATAAGGAAGCCGAGACCGGTGAGTCTGTCGATGTGCATGAAAACTCCGTAGCGGCTCCCGATTCGGGAGCCGCCTTGTCTTATTTGGCCTTATTGTTGAATTCCAGCATGGCGGGAATGATTTTCAGCTCTTCCTGACAGAAGGCCTTGGTTTCCTGACCGTTCATGAACGAGGGGCTGAATCCGGCCTTCAGCATGGCGTCCTGAAGTTCGGGATCCTGAAGGGCGAGTTTGATGGCGTTTTCCCACTTGGCCCTGATTTCTTCAGGAGTTCCCTTGGGAAGAATGAACGCATAGGGAACGGAAGTGTAGAAGGGATGGCCAAGATCGGCATGAAGTTTGGGAACATTGGGAAAATCGGGAATTTCTCCGGCTCCGAGATTGAGCAGAATGTTCAGATCACCTTTGCGGGCCGACTGGTATCCGGCCGTGCCGACGCCCAGCTCACAGGCGTCGATGTGTCCGCCGATCAGATCGGCCGAGGCTTCGCCGCCGCTTTTGTACATGACGAAGTTGATGTCGAGTCCTTCTTTTATGGCGACGGAACGAAGCACTTCAAGAGCTTCCTGCGAGGCTCCGCTGCCTATGGAAACCTTACCAGGGTTGGCCTTTATGTATGCCTTGAATTCGTCCCACGTCTTATAGGGCTTGTCGGCACGGGCCAGCAGAATGCGGTCGTTGATCATGTAGGTGCCGACAAAGCTCATGTCGTCGAGATTATAGGATTTTTTTCTCAGAAAAATGGAGGCCGAGAACGCAGGCGTGGCCGGAGCGGAGATGGTATATCCGTCGGGTTTCGCCTTCAGGACATATTCGAAGCCGGGGACACCTGCACCGCCGCCCTTGTTCGTGATGACAATGGGCTGGCCCATGATGTTTTCCAGTTTTTTGGCAAGCATGCGGACGCTGATATCACCGGTTCCGCCGGGGGCGTAGGCAATGACGACGTTGAGCGGTTTTTCAGGAAAAGCGGCCTGAGCCTGTCCCATACAGAACAGAGAAACCGTCCCGGCCAGCAGCACTGACAGCAGTTTGTTCATGTGATCCTCCCACGATGAGTTAAAGGGCATACCCTGGTTACAGACGAAAATCATGCTTGCGCATGATGCCTTTGGAGCCTCCGAGGACGTAGCTCAGACGGAATTCAAAGGGAATTTTTCCATAGGTGTATGAGATCATGTGCATCTCAAGACACGGCTTGGGTTCTTTCAGCTCGAGAAGCGTATGTATGTCCAGCGGAAGTGTCGTGCGGACATGGATGATTTCATCACAGAAAAAGGAGGGGAGACGACAGTCGCGTTCTGCCAGATGGTACAGTGAGTGCTTCTGAAAGTCCGCCGCCGGAGTTTGCAGCAGAGCATCACAGAGAGGACGGGAGAAGTAGGAGGCACTCCAGCCTATGGGGAAAATTCCGTTTGCATCGCGGCCGTTGAGACAGCGGGTAATGCGTATGCAGGAGGCACCGGGAGTCATATTCAGAGCTGAGGCAATCTCATCGGAGACCGGCACTTCATCGCGACAGATGTTGTAGGGGATGAGGCGGGCGTCGCTGTCTGAGAACGATGCCCGAAGTCGGTAAAAAATAGGTTGATCCGTGGGGTAGTCGGCAACAAAGGTGCCTTTTCCCTGGATCCGGTAGCAGTAACCGGCGTGAACGAGCTGTTCCAGGGCTTTGCGCACAGTGCCGACGCTGAGGCCATGTTCTTTGGCGAGCTGACGTTCCGGCGGAATCTGCTCACCCGGTTTCCATTGTCCGGCATTAATTTTCAGGGCGAGTTCCTGCTGGAGCCGGGAATAGGCGGGAGTATTCTGTGCGTTGAGAAAAGACATAAATTTTTCCAAAAATGTTTATTGCTATATAGAACCATAGCGTTGTTACGTCAAGATTTATTGAGAGGACCAGCGACACCATCTAGCAGGTAACAGTCTGTCATAGAAGGAAAAAAACTCTTTTCTACGGAAGAATGCGCGTCGGAATACAGGAAGATATTTTTGATAAAATAGTTATGGTGAAGTTGAAATACTTCCATCAAGGAAGATTGTTTTCACGCAGACAGCCGATACGGAAGGGCTTTTGCGGGGTGATGCGATTTTGTCGTTTGCTGTGGGGGACGTCAGGTCGGAGCCAGACTACAAGAATGCCGCTCGAAGAAGTGAACGTCCGGCGGCAGACTTATATGAGTGCGGAAACAGAAGCGGTTCGGAGAAGAGAGATCCGATGGAAGAGCAGTGTGAAATTCCGCAGGTTGTTTTGAGCAGGAAACCGTAGAGGGGATCGAGCATTAATTTCGGCAAGCCTCGCCTTTGTCGCCAGGTCACGGAGTTTTGCCGAGCTCGACGGTATGCATCAACAACGGTCGGGGAAAGGGGAAGCAGCAGTATCCATCAGCAATGACGGCAAGCGGCGAGAAGGAAAGGAGCGA
>JAXVQY010000364.1:0-4595 GCA_037303805.1 bacterium
AGCTGTTTCGGAAACACATGGCACAGCGCAGATTGCAGCGTGATGTCGGTTCCAGATACAGACGTTTGAGTTCATCCTGCATGTGAGCCCTCGCATGTTGCCCTAAGGTCTCCGGGAGGACGGAGACGGACGGAAAAAAGTTAAACCACAGAGTAAACTATACTGTTTTTCACCCGTCTGTCCAGAACACGCGGAAAAAACGTCTGTTTCATTATTAAGTCTCAGGAAAACTACCTGATGCACATGCAGAAAGGCATGTGCTGAACAATATTGTGAGAATCAAATCTTTTCCCCTCCATTGCTTTTGTGCCTTCATGTCGCGGCAACCGGCGACGGAGGAAAGAGTAACATGAAGGAGAAAACGGCCGTACAGGTACGGGGCTTCGGCGGAACAAGGCAGGAGTGCTTCCCTCTTCCGGCGTACACTTCCCATGATGACTCCGGCATATCTTGTGCAGATTTCTGCCAAGATTTCCTTCGGGAGGACTCCCGTACGGTTCGGCGTGGTGCTGATCATCCGGACGGGCGGCGATTTCGCCCCGTGGATACTGAGACAAAACAGGCAGGAATATTTTCTTCGGTAAAAAGCATAGTGATTCAGATCACGGTTTTTGCCTGTCCGTTCTGGTATCTCCGGCAAATGTCGACAAGTGACAGAGCAGGGGAAAACCGTTGGGTCGCATGGGAAAAAAAGTGCTTTTCATGTGATAAATTTAACGATATACGGTGAAGCTCCATTTCCTGTTCCGTTTTCATGAAGAAAAAAAACAATAAAAGAGGTGAGATATGAACAAAGTTTTTGTGGTCGCCACTATGGTGATCTGTCTTGGAACCACCGGGTGCATGTCTGCGGGCAAACATCGTGAAGCCGTACGCGACGACAGTACGGACAGAATTTCCGTCGGCACGGTACAGCGTGAGATTCACAAGGGAATGTCGAGTGCGGATGTCGTATCCATTCTCGGCTCTCCCAATATGGTGACGACGGATAATGAAAGACGGGAGACGTGGGTGTACGACAAGGTGGCGACGGAGCAGGTGTATTCTGCGTCTCAGGGCGGCCTTGGCGGTCTTCTCGGCGGTCTTGTCGGCGGAGCGGCCGGGGGGCTCGTCGGTGGGGGAAGCGGCAGCTTCGAGCGGGGAAGCGGTGCCTCGGCCACTAACCAGAGAACCATTACCATCATCATCAAATTTGATGAGAACGGTAAGGTCAGAGATTACAGCTACCGGCAGTCCAGCTTCTAACGGAGAAAAAACGTGAAGAAAGTATTCATGCTTCTTCTTTGTATGGGAATGCTTGCGGGCTGCGGTCCGCAGATTCCCCGGGACGCGCTTCAGCTTACTCCTGACAGTCTTCAGAACCGTCAGATGCAGACCAGACGCTTCGAAACCACCGATAAAGCCACCATGTTGACGGCCGCCACAGGTGTTCTTCAGGATCTTGGATTCAGTCTTGAAGAAGCGGAGGTACCCCTCGGGGTATTGGTGGGGTCCAAGAAAAGAGATGCCTCCAGTGCCACACAGCTGGCGGGAGCCTTTCTTATCGCTGCGCTCGGAGGCGGAGCGACTCCCGTAGACTCGCATCAGACCATACGGGTTTCCATGGTCATGAGGGAAAATACGGGCGTCTCCGGACAGACGACATCCGTACGCACGCTTTCCTCCTCGGAACTGGCCGGAATAAAGGCGGATCTGGAAAGAAATATCACTGCATCACTGCAGAAGAATTATTCCAGAGCCGTAAGTGAGAAAGTGGCCCGTCAGGCTGCGGACAATACGGCAAAAGTCCTAGCGGAGGATCTCAGGAAGCTGCTGTCCGTGCAGACGAATCGAGGTGACTCCCTGGTTCGCGTGACGTTCCAGCGTATTGTTTTTGATACGACGGGACAGATCACCCGGGCAGAGCAGATCAACGATCCTGCCATTTACCGTCAGTTCTACGACAAACTTTCCAAATCCGTCTTTCTGGAGGCTCACGAGATATGAAGCGACTCATGGTTCTTGCCCTGACCCTTGTCATGCTGCTTGCCGCAGGGTGTACCGTTCCGGCAGGAGATGGTCTCTTTGATGCGGGCGGATCGTCTCAGCTCAGACTTCGCCAGATTCAGACTCGATACTTTGATACCTCCGACAAGCAGAAAACGGTGGAAGCCGTGATCGCAACGTTGCAGGATCTCGGTTTCGTCATTGATAAGGCTTCCCTTGATCTTGGAAGTGTTACCGGTACCAAGCTCAAGGGATACACGGTCCGGATGACCGTCAACGTCATTCCCCGAGGTCGAGAGCAGATGACCGTGCGTGCAAGTGCCCAGTACAATGTAACTCCTATTGAAGATCCCGTCATCTACCAGGATTTCTTCAACGCTCTTTCCAAGAGTCTCTTCCTTCAGGCTCATCTCGAAGACTAGCCCCTTCCCCGGTTCCTTCGGCTTCCTCTTGAAGAGGGAAGGGACGCAGGCGAAGGAAGAAGAGCGCAGGGGGTGCTGTCTCTGATCCAGCCGGGGGGAATAATTCCCCCCGGCTCCCCATGAAAGGCAGTTTGCGGGGGAAATAATTCCCCCGCGCCCCCTGGTTCGCCTTGCGGCTTCGTTGCGCGGCGGGAGTCGTGCGGATGCAGAAGGTCGTGCTTCGCTAAGGCAGGAAGGGCAGGAGAGGACAGGACGCAAGGGCCGGAAGGCTCGGCGGACTCTGTTCGGGCTGTCCAGTCAGTGCAGGAGTGTGCCCTGCACCCGCCTGCGGTGGCCGACCGATGTTCCCGCGCTGCGGCCCCATCGGTGTACTTTGAAGGGATTTCCAGATTGTTAAGGAGAGCGTCTGCCCGAATCTCTGGGAAATCTTCGCAGACAAAGAACAGTCGTTTTCAGCCGTTGTGCAGTCCTTTCCCTGCAATGAATAACCGTCTTTCAACGCTCTGGGGCCCCGGGCGACGTCAGGAGCCCGGCCGGTGGTCATGAATAGGAATAGGCCGAGTTCACTCCTGCCGTTAAATAAAATGACCACCACGCAAGTCCCGCGTTCGTACAATGTGTCCCCGGCTGACGGGAATGTGCGTCATTCGGACGACGGTGGTGCGCCGCGCGGCGGTGCTCCTTGCGCGGTAAGGGGCTTTTGCGGCAGTCACTTTTTCGCTATTCTGGGGAAGCCTGTACGGGGCATCATGGGGGAAGTATGAGAAGAAGAGCGGGATTTGCCGTTGTTGTCGCTGTGTTGCTGGCGTTTTGCGTTTCGCGTGCGGCTGTGGGAGCGGAAGAGTTTCAGGCATGGACGCACAGGGGCTGGATGTCCTCGGTGCTGGTGGAAGACTCGCATGCGGTGGCGCGTATGTGCACGGCGACGGACGACGCCATGCTGGCTCTGGACATGGAGCCCGATGAGAAGGGCGTGGGCTGGAGCATCTTCATGATGGGCGAGGCGTCCGACGCCATGAAGGTCTGGATGGGGCGCAGGACGGAGGTGTCCTTTTTCGGGCAGATGCGCGTGGACAGAGGCGAAATATACGGCGTGAAATTTGACTTTTACCTGCAGGGCGATGCACTTATCATTGAAATGCGGGGAAAGTTCCGCAACAAGTTTCTTAGTGAGGCTGTAAACGGTTCCCAGCTGCGCGTGGATGTAGATGACGGATCCGGAGACGCCCGCACGGCCATGTTTTCTCTGGACGGCTTTGAGGAGGCGCTGAACCGCTGCGTGGCGCTTGCCGAGCTGATCCGGGAGTGGGATCGCACGGACGCGGATTTTTTCAGAAACGTCGGGCCGAAGGAAGAGTTCTCGTTTCGAAGGGACGTCTTGCATGAGTGACGGCATCGCGGGGCGAAGGGCGGCCGTCGGGGCCGGGCCGTCGTTTTTTGCGGCACGGGCAGGAGACAGCGGGCCTGTACGGAAAGGAGCGGAGAGAGCATGAAAGTCACGGAACAGCAGATTGCCGAACGCTACGCGGCCATGACGGATGACGACCTTGCGGCGCTTGATCCGGCGAGGCTCACGCCGGAGGCGGCAGCACTGCGGGCGCAGGAGCTGACAAGGCGCGGGCTCACCGACACCCCGGCGCAGGCAGAAGTCCGGGCGCATCGCGAAAGGGCCGCCGAAACGACGCGCAGAAGAAATCATGCAAGGCAGCTTGCCGCCGTAGCTCTGGTGACGGCGGCGCTGTTTGTGGAATTTGTGCTTGCCCGCATGGTGGAGCTGCCTTCGGCTGTGCGGGGCGGCATCATCGTGGTGCTGTGTCTGCTCGCGCTTTACGTGCTGCGGGGAAGAAGATAGGCCTGCGCGCGTGCCGGTACAGGCAGACCGCCGCGTTTGGACGCCCGGCGTTCAAGCGTGTTCGTACACGCCTCACGTCATCCGTCGTGGTCCGCCGCGTCCGTTCTGGCAAATGACGTGCTGCGGCGCAGGCCGGTACCGTGGAGCCGGGACGTGTTCCGTCCGGGCGCGGAAATGAGAGACCCGCCGCGTTCTTTCGCGCTCCGGGACGGGGCGAGGTTCCCGGCCGGTTTCCGAAAGACTCCGGGAGGGGAGGAAAAAGGCTCTTCTCCGTGAGGGGACATAAGTCCCTCGACGCTTCCTGACCTGCATTTCTGACGAGTCCGAAAGCCTTG
>JAXVQY010000365.1:0-2558 GCA_037303805.1 bacterium
CTCCACTTCTGCCTATAATACCAAAAATATCGCCCTGGTTGATATCAAGATTAATCCCCTTCAGGGCATAAACCTCAGAATTTTTACTCTGGAACTTTTTCTCCAGGTCGCATATTCTGATGATTGGCTCCGACATAATTCACTCCACCCGCGTTCGCGGGAAAAAATATGTCCTCCGTAAAGAAGGACATACTAAGTTAGCCTGTTTTTCTTTTTTTGTGAATAGAAATATACCCCCCTTCCCGCTTACCTCTGTACTTTCTCACTGTTCATGGTTAAAAAGATGAAATCACACGGGACGATTTCATCGCACCCGACCGGATATGGAGTGAAAATTTTATGGCTTCCATAAAAAAAAACAATGCTGCCCGCACATTGGACAAACTGGGTATTCCCTATGAACTCAACAGCTATCCCGTTGATGTTGATGATCTTTCAGCAACACATGTAGCTGAAAGCATGGGGGTTGATCCCTCATGCGTCTTTAAAACGCTTGTTACGCGAGGACATCCCAACGGAATCGCCATGGCTGTACTGCCAGGACACGCTGAACTTGACCTGAAAAAACTTGCCGCCGTCTTTCATAACAAAAGTGTGGAAATGGTTCATCTCAAAGAGGTTCTTCCTTTGACAGGATACATCCGTGGGGGGTGTTCCCCGGTAGGAACCAAAAAAAACTATCCTGTTTGCATCGACGAGTCTGCCATTTTGTACGACAAAATATACGTCTCTGCCGGACAACGCGGTCTTCAATTTGTCATTGCCCCGGAAGATCTTGCTAAAGCTGTCGATGCTGTTTTTGCCGACATCGTCATGAGCTGATTCCGTATGCATCTTGTTCTGCTCAACGAAATAGCCGATACGCTGGAACGCTCCCTTCCTCCAAAAGAAGCTCTGCAGCTTACCCTTCAAATCATGGCACGTCACCTTGCCATGAAAAGAGCTGCCATTTCCCTTACGGAGCCAGACGGCAGCGAAGTCCGTATTTATGCCTCTCTGGGATTCTCGGCCACAGAGCAGGCCCGGGGTCATTATGCTATGGGAGAAGGTATTACAGGAAGGGTCATTGCCAGCGGAAGACCGGAAATTGTTCCAGATGTTGCTGACGACGAACGTTTTCTGAACCGAACAAGAGCAAGAAATCTGCGAAAAGAACATACAGCCTTTATCTGTGTCCCTATTCGACTGGATGACCAGGTTGTCGGAACCCTGGCTGTAGATCGACGTATGGGAGCCAAGGAAACACTGGATGATCAAAGTCGTCTGCTGACCGTTATTGCCGCGCTGCTCTCGCATACAGCAGGACAATGTCGGGCACAGCTTTCTTCCCCCCATCCAAAAAAAACGCCCTTGCCTGATGGACGCATTCAGGGTTTTATCGGACAGTCGGAGAGTATGAATCTTGTTTTCACTCGCATACGGCAGGCTGCGCCATCCTCTGCCACAATTCTTTTGCGGGGAGAAAGCGGAACCGGAAAAGAACTGGCCGCCCACGCCATTCACGAAGCAAGCGGGCGCAGCAAACACCCTTTCATTTCCTTGAACTGTGCAGCGTTACCTGACAGCCTCGTAGAAAGTGAGCTTTTCGGTCATGAGCGGGGAGCCTTTACGGGGGCTACTGGCGTACGAAAAGGACGCTTTGAGCTGGCGGATACAGGAACACTTTTTCTTGACGAAGTCGGTGAGCTCAGTCTTGCCATGCAGGCAAAACTGTTGCGCGTCATTCAGGAAAGAAGTTTTGAACGGCTGGGTGGCATGGAAAGTATACAGGTTGATGTACGCCTTATTGCTGCAACCAATCGTGACCTTGAACAAATGGTCAAGGATGGCACCTTCCGAAAAGATCTTTATTATCGATTGAATGTATTTCCCATTTTTCTTCCCCCCCTGCGGGAAAGACAAGAAGATATACTTTCTCTGGCTGCCTATTTCGTCAAAAAATACAGCGAAGCAAATGGAAAAACCGGTGTACGCCTCTCTCTGTCGGCCATGGAAATGCTTCAGCGATACCGCTGGCCCGGTAATATCCGCGAACTGGAAAACGTTATAGAACGTGCGGTGCTTCTTGTCAGTGAAGAAGGCCTTATTTTACCTTTGCATCTACCACCCAATCTGCACAGTGCAGGATGCCCCTACAGCGAAAAAGACGGAAGCGACTCGACACCCGCCATGGGCTCTCTTCAACAGCGGCTTGATGAAATGGAACGTGCCTATATTATTGAAGCTCTTTCTCATTTTCATGGTCATCTGGGCCATGCCGCACGCGCACTCGGCCTGACGGAAAGAATGATGGCTCTCAGAATGAAAAAATACGGCATCACCTACAAAGCGTTTCGTACCGCCACGTCCGGCTGATTTCGAAAAATCAAATATGGATGAGACCTGACCGCAGCCTGTATTGTGCGGCTGAATGAACTACCTGATTCTTTTTCAAAACTTCTTCAGAAGGGGAGCTCAGGGAGTGCCGAACAAGAGGGCAAATAATATGCAGATTTCTGCATCGTGCATTCTTCTGCGGCCATGGAAGGCAACGGACCTGTGGCCCCCTTCCGGGAGCT
>JAXVQY010000366.1:0-4687 GCA_037303805.1 bacterium
TTCTGCCATTTTTCTTCCAGCGCATGAGGATCGTAACGAGACGAGAGTGCCATTTCTGTTCCTTGATGCTTCGGGCCTGCGCCCGCTGTACATATAGAAAAATATATGTTCTGTCCGGCTCATCAGCCGCGGATACGGAGTTCCCCCTTGTCCACGGCCTTGCTCACTGCGTCGAGAATACCGTTGACGAAGGTATGAGAACGGGAATCGCCGTACTGCTTGTCGAGTTCGAGAGCCTCGTTCATGGAGACTTTCGCAGGGACATCGGAGCGGTACAGCATTTCATACACGCCGAGACGAAGCAGATTCAGCTCCACGCGCCCCACCCGGTCGAGTCGCCAGTTGCGGGCAAAGCGTTCGATGACGGAATCCAGCTCGTCACGATGCTGCCATACGCCGTACACAAGTTCCCACGCGAAACCGGAAGGTTCACCGTCCTGTTCCAGCGCTTCATCCTGGCGCGGCACGGCAAGAAAAGCCGCCTTGAGCTGCTCCACGGACGTGCATTCCAGAAATTCCTGACCGTAAAGCGCCTGAAAGGCCAGCAGACGCTGGGCGCGACGGGAGGGTTCTTTCCCTGCCATTACAGCTGCTCCATGACGCGAATGGTTTCCACAACGGCCGCGGCAGTCTCCGCGCCCTTATTGCCCACGTGAGCGCCGGCACGTTCGATGGCCTGTTCCAGAGTGTCGCAGGTCAGCAGCCCGAAACCGACGGGAAGACCGGACTGAAGAGAAACCTGCGCGATCCCCTTGGCGGCTTCGGAACACACATAGTCGAAATGGGGAGTGCTGCCGCGGATGACCGCACCGAGCGCAATGATGCCGCTGTACTGGGAGAAGGCGGCCAGCTTCTTGCACACGATGGGCAGCTCGTAGGCACCGGGAACGCGAACCACGGTGATATCTTCCTGCGAAGCTCCGTGACGGGTCAGATAGTCGATCGCTCCCTCCACCAGGTGCTGGACGATGAAATCGTTGAACCGCGATGCCACGATGGCGATTTTCAGTCCCTGGGCATTCATCTGCCCTTCTATGGTCTTGACGGAATACATGGTTTCCTCACTCTGTCTTGGGGCATACCCGCCGGAGCAGGTGGCCCATTTTTTCTTTCTTCGTCAGCAGGTAGTCTTCATTGAAACGGCCGGGGTCCTGTTCGATGGGCACCCGTTCCACAATATCCAGTCCGTAGCCCGCCAGTCCCACGATCTTGGTGGGATTGTTGGTCAGCAGCCGGAGCTTGCGGATTCCCAGATCCACAAGAATCTGAGCACCGACGCCATAATCGCGCAAATCGGGCCGGAAGCCAAGACGAATATTCGCTTCCACCGTATCCAGTCCCTGTTCCTGAAGCGCGTAGGCCTTTATCTTGTTCGCAAGACCTATGCCGCGGCCTTCCTGGCGCATGTAGAGCAGCACGCCGCGCCCTTCCCGTTCGATCTGGCACAGGGCGGCGGCAAGCTGTCCGCCGCAGTCGCAGCGCATCGAACCGAAGACGTCCCCCGTCAGACATTCGCTGTGCACGCGGGCAAGCACGGGTTCATCCGTCGTCACGTCCCCCTTCACCAGAGCGACGTGCGTCCGGCCGTCCACGGAATTTTCATAGGCGATGATCCGGAAGCTGCCGTATTTCGTGGGCATGGCGGCTTCGGCCACACGGCGGACGGCCACTTCCCCGTGCTCCAGCCGCCAGCGGATAATATCCTTGTTGGCGGCGATGTGCAGATCGTGCTCGGCGGCGAACTTCTCCAGGTCGGGCATGCGGGCCATGGTGCCGTCGTCCTTCATGATCTCGCAGATGACGGCCGCTTCCTTGAGGCCGGCCATGCGGCACAGATCCACGCTGCCTTCCGTCTGTCCGGCGCGGGTGAGCAGACCGCCTTCCTTCGCGCGGAGCGGAAACATGCATCCCGGAGAGACCAGATCTCCCGGTCTGGCGCCGTCGGCCACGGCCGTCCGGACGGTATGGGCGCGACCGGCGGCGGAAATGGCCGGGGCCTCCCCGCAGCGCGCGTCTATGGATACCGTGAAGTTGGTGCCGAACTTCGAACCGTTGCGGCGCGTCATGAGCGGAAGTTCCAGCGCATCCGCCCGTTCCGCGGAAAGCGAAAGACAGATGAGTCCGCGGCCTTCCCGCGACATGAAATTGATGATTTCGGGCGTCACGAACTCGGCAGCCGCCACAAGGTCGCCTTCGTTCTCGCGGTCCTCGTCATCCACAAGGATGATCATGCGACCGTTCTTCAGATCTTCGAGAGCTGTCTCAACACTGCACAGGGGCATAGGCAATCCTCAGAATCCGAAACCGTTGCGACGCAGAAAATCCATGGTTACCCGTTCTTCCGGAGCCTTGGCGCCCCCGGTATACGGCTGCATGAGATGCTTCACATACTTGCCGATGACATCCGTTTCCAGATTCACCGCGGAACCCGTACGCCACGTGGCCACAGTAGTCACGCGCCAGGTTTCGGGGATGATGTTCACTTCCAGAAAGCCGGGTCCGCAGTCGTTGACGGTGAGGCTGATACCGTCCAGCGTGACCGAGCCCTTGGATACGATCTGTGTGCTCCATTCCGGATCAAACGTCAGACGGACGCATCTCGACTGGCCCACGGGACGGATGCTGTCCACCCGGGCCACGGTGTCCACATGGCCGCTGACGATATGCCCGCCGAATCTCTCCCCCATGGCCATGGCCCGTTCCATGTTGACCAGGCCGCCGAGAGAAAGTCCGCCGAGATTGGAACAGGCCAGCGTCTCCGCCGAAGCAAAGGCGGTAAAGGAAGGTCCGGCCGGAATCCACGTCTCCATGGTGAGGCAGACGCCGTTGCAGGCAACGGATTCACCGATTTCCGGTCTGTCCCAGGAAAAAAGAGGATGAAAGCGGAAAAGGAGATCTCCTCCCCTTCTCTCCATTCCCTCTATGCGGCCCTGTCCTTCCACGAGTCCTGTAAACATAGATCAGCCTCTGTCCGCACGGAAATAAAGATGAATGTCGCCGTCCACGACGGCGGTGCGCACCACGCGCATGCGCAGCGCATCTTCCATGCTGTCGACCGTGCGGCCGGAAAACACGGGAGTGGCGTCGGCATCTCCCAGTATGGCGGGCGCCAGATGCAGATGAAATTCATCCACGAGGCCGCCTTCCAGCAGGGAAAGGGCCAGTTTGCCGCCCCCCTCGCACAGAACATAGAGGCAGCCTTCCTGCTCCCGCAGGCTGTTCAGCACCTCTTCGGCATCCAGCGTATGCCTGCCCGCAGGACAGTCCACGCCGTACACACGGGCGCCGCGATTGCGCAGGGCCGCGGCCGAAGGCGAGGCCGCCTGTGCCGCCGTGCTGAAAAATACGCAGTCGCCGGGACGATCGTCAAGCAGATGGCAGGAAGCATCGGGGCCAGGAAGTTTGGAGGTCATCACCGCGGCAAGCGGCTGACGCTGGGCACTGGCCGTGCGTGCGGTAAGACGGGGGTTGTCGAGCAGAAAGGTATTGCCGCCCACAAGAACGGCGCCGCCCGCCCGTCCGATGTTCTCGCGCAGGCGCATGACCTCCTCGTGAGAGGCACGGTTGGAAATGAGCTGAGACCGTCCGGCCCTCGTGGCTATGCGACCGTCAAGCGTCGACGCCATCTTGAGGATGACGTAGGGACGCCGGGTCGTCTGCCATACGATGAAGTCGGCCACAAGATCCCGGCACTCCTGCTCAAGGACACCCACTTCCACCTGCACGCCGTGGGCGCGCAGAAACTCCGCACCGCCTGCGGCCTGAGCGTTGACGTCGGGCATGCCGACCACCACGTGCGGAATGCCCGCTTCCAGAATGGCCTTCGTGCAGGGAGGCGTCTTCCCCTGATGATTGCAGGGCTCCAGCGTGACGTACAGCGTGCAGCGGGAAACGTCCACGCCTTTTTCGCGGGCATCACGCAGACAGTTCACTTCCGCGTGGGCCTGACCGCAGACCTGATGCCAGCCCTCGGCCACTATCGTGTCGTCCTGCACGAGAACGGCGCCCACCGTAGGATTGGGAGCGGTGCTCCAGCGGCCTTTTTCCGCCAGCTTAAGTGCCGCCCGCATGAATTCTTCGTGCCGGTTCACGCTCTGCCTCCTTCCGTCTGCTCTTCTGTTCCGCCCCGCGATGCTTCGCAAAACGCTCCCCCGACGGTCGGCAGCGGTTCTTCTTCACCGCGAGGAAGATGTATGACCTCCACTCCCGCTTCGGCAAGCATGTTCTTGGACAGCTCGTCGGGGTAGTTTTCCGAGATCCAGATTTTCTTTACACCGCAATTGATAAGCATCTTGGAACAGATGAAGCAGGGATACGTCGTGCAGAAAATCTCGGCCCCCTTCAGGGAAATGCCGTGTACGGCAGCCTGGATGATGACGTTCTGTTCGGCATGGATGCCGCGGCAGATTTCATGACGCTGACCCGACGGAATGCCGAGCTGAGCGCGGAGACATCCCGACTCAAGACAATGCGGAACTCCGGAAGGCGCACCGTTGTAGCCCGTTGCCAGAATGCGCCTGTCCAGAACGGCCACGGCGCCGACCCGTCTTCTCAGACAGGTGGAGCGTTCCGCCACAAGATAGGCGATATCCATAAAATACCGTGGCCAGCTGGCTCTGCCGCCCTGAGTCATAATGCCTCCTGCTTCATCCCCGGAAACTATCATGGGCGAATGCGTTTGAAAACA
>JAXVQY010000367.1:0-4684 GCA_037303805.1 bacterium
CGCCCCTCGTGAAGGGCCTCTGCCACATCTGCCCCACACCCCACTGCTCCGCGCGAAGTATTGATGAGAGGCGGACCGGGCTTGATCATATCAAGCGTTTTACGACAGATAAGACCACGTGTATCTTCCGTCAGCGGACAATGCAAAGAAATGACATCCGCATTGCAGAACAATTCCTCACGAGAAACAAACGCAAACGGTTCATATCCTGGAGCCGGTACAGGTCTATGAGCACAGGCCAGCACCTTCATGCCGAAGGCATGTCCTATCTCCGCTACACGCCTTCCCAGATTGCCAAAGCCGAAAATTCCCAATGTCTTTCCCGTCAATTCCACCTGCGGCGTTAAAGCATAACAGAAATCCTCGCTGCGTGCCCAGTCCCCCCGGCGGACACTGGCATCATGCAGGGCCGTGTGACGACAAAGTTCCAGAAGCAGCGCGAACACATGCTGCGCCACCGCGTCGGTACCGTAGGCAGGCGTATTGCATACCGTTATGCCGCGGGTACCAGCTGCCTCAAGATCTATGACATTGGTACCCGCAGCCGTCACGGCAATACAACGAAGTGTCGGCAGTCTGTCCAGAAGATCCGCATCCATCACTATCTTGTTTACGACGAGTATCTCCGCGCCGGCGGAACGTTCGGCAACCTTATCCGCGGGCGTACGGTCATAGCACACCCATTCATCCACAGCATCGGAAAAAGGCCACGGGCTTTCCATTCCCGCCCGAAGGGTATAACCGTCAAGCACCACTATCTTCATGACTACTCCTTTCGTCTCACGTATAAAATATCCACCTCCGCAGGATCATCATCTCAATCCTGCTCCACGAGCCCACAGTTATTTTCCGTAATAATGTGTCCCCGGTTGCAAACCGGAACTGCCGAAAACCAGATATTGCCCCAGCGGCAGAGGTAATCATACGGGTACTGTTCTTTCTGCTTGTGCCATAGCGGAAAATACTGCGCAAGAGCACGGTAAGATATTCTCCGCGTTCTTTTTCAAAACACCACGCGGTAATTGCTCCCCAAAACCAAGAAATATCTTCTTCACCTCCGCTGCCTGCACGCGTCATGCGACCACTGGAAAAGGGTAAAAAACGGATGCTGAGCACTCTTGCATGACGTTTCTACCTGCCCTATACTTTCCGAAAATTTTTAAAGGTGAGCATTCCATGAAATCCCTGTCTCTTACCAGTGTACAGCTTCGCAGCCTCGTCATTTTCCGCAACCTTCTTTCCGACCCCGTCATCTCCAGACTCCAGAAGCTGCTTGATGCCGACTCCTCCGACACGGCCGCCTGCGTCGATGCCTACTGTGACTTCGCCGCCGCCCTTTTTGCCCATAGTGACGATCTGAGCGCCTACCTGCTGAACCTCATCATGGAAGACGAAAATATCTACATGCTGCAGAGCTGCGGCAGCAAACCGGTTTCTCCCTTCCTGTCCGAATGCCTGACCCACGAACTTTCCTTTCTTCAGAAACTCGGTTCATTTGACGGACGCACCATCCGGGAGTCTCTTAATTTTCAAGGCTTTCTGCCCAGCTGGAAAAACAGTTCTCCCGATTTCGAAAGTGCCTATCACGAACGTATAGCAACCATCCATGCCAAGGGGTACGGCATTTTCGCCAAATACCGCATGTTCACGGTAAAAGACGGCCAGCTCGTACCTGTACGACATCCCGATCCGCAGACACTGGATCAACTCCCCGGATACGAACAGGAACGCTCAAAAATCATCGCCAATACCGAAGCCCTGCTGGCCGGCAAGCCTGCCAACAATGTACTTCTCTACGGAGACGCCGGAACAGGTAAGAGCAGCACCGTGAAGGCTATTGTCAATGCCTATTACACTCAGGGGCTTCGTCTCGTAGAAGTAAAGAAAAATCAGCTCTACCAGATTCCCGACATTACTGAGGCGCTCTCCCGCAATCCTCTCAAGTTCATCCTGTTCATCGACGATCTGAGCTTCAGCAGCAACGACAATGACTTTGCCGCCCTCAAGGCCATACTTGAAGGGAGCGTGAACGGGCACAGTGAAAACTTCGTGGTTTACGCCACCAGCAACCGCAGACACCTCATAAAAGAAAGCTGGGACGACCGTACAGGCAGTGACCTGCACGAGGGAGATACGAGACAGGAACTCATGTCCCTTTCTGCTCGCTTCGGACTGACCGTCACCTTTTTCCGTCCCGACAAAGACCGCTACCTTGACATTGTGCACAAACTCGCTGCCCAGTACGGCATCGACATCCCTCAGGAACAGCTCGATATTCGTGCGGAGGCTCACGCCACACGCAACGGAGGCCGCAGTCCCCGCGTAGCAAAACAGTTCATCGAGCTGACCAAGGCCGGTATCAAGTAATGGAAACAGAGGGGGAATTCCCCCTCTGTTTCCTCCGAAAATAAAAATACGCGCTCCGCATTTTGTCCCAGACCAAGTGAAAAATTCGTTTTTTGCTGCCGACCGTACACCTTATTCCAACCAACGAAGCCGTGAGAACCCCATGAAAAACTTCGTATCCTTTTTGGGTGTGGCCGCCTTCATGCTTGCCTCATGCAGTACCAGTACCACCAGCAACGTCGTAACTTATGACTCTCAGGGGAGAGAAATTTCCAGTCAGACGACAAGCGCGAGTACCAATGATACGGCCGTAAAAGCCAAGGAAATCGGTCATGATGTCAAAGAAGGCGTCATTTCCGGCTATGAGTGGACTCGAGACAAGGCGGTAGAAGGTTATGAATGGGTCAAGGAGAAATCCACCAACGCTTATGATTCCATGAAGAAATAACAACTCCCCCTGAAAATCTGCCTTAAGCTCGGGAAAACGGATAACAACACCTCTCACACTTCAACTCACCGGACAGACGACACCGTCAGAGATCGCTCCAGCGCTTCTGCAAGATGCAGGCTTTCCGCTGTACGGGTTTCTACTCCGGTCCGTATTTTCTTCATCACCTCAAGATAGGTCTTCAAGGCAGACGTTTCTTCTGCCAGAACGGCAAGAGCAGGTACAAATCCTTCGCTTACGGCCTTGCCGTAGGCTGAAGTAAGGTCTTCCAGATTCTGACCGAGCAACTCTTCCAGACGCCCTCTCTGAGAATGCACCCAGCGCCGAACGGCCTCTTCCTTGCGCTCCATAAAAATTCGCCTACAACGCGACGGGCTGCCGAGTTTCATCAACGTCCAAACAATACTTCCCACAACAGCAACAGGCAGGACAGCCCACCAGCCCATGTTACCGAGCACAATACCGAGTCCTACCCCACCTCCACGCCGAATGGCTATACCTACTGCCACAAGTCCGACTTTCTTCATGAGAGAATTGGCATTCACCAGCCAGCGTTCCCGACCGAAGGGGATCTCGCTCATGGAACGGAGTTCCACATCGTCTACAGAGACGGCGTCAAGACAAAGTACGGAGATTTCTCGCATTCGTTCCCCGAACTGGCGTAGTTTTTCGGACGAAACATCCCTGTATAGCCCAAAGAATCCGCATGCTTATTCGCGGCATCCATAATACGGAGCACGATAGTCTCCTGCCAGCTGTCCAGAGTTCTTTCCTGCTCCTTACGCCAGGCTTCCATGTCTACGGAAGCCGCACTTGCCACAGACCATGCCTGCGAAGAACAGCTCTGCATCACCTCTTCCAGCCTTGCGACATGGGCGCCGAGAATCTCTTCATGTCGAAAATCCGGTAGATGACTCAATTCCCTTGTCCGAAAAACTTCAGCACTACGACGCACGGCAGCAGCCAGTTCCGCGCCTCTGGCACGAATCCTTCGATCCTGCTCTTCGCTATTACTGCTCTTTTCAGAAGCGGATTGTTCTATAAGAGAGCAAAGTTTTTGAAACTCCTTTCCGCCACTTCTTCGGGGAGAAGAACACCTCTGCTCCATGGCCTCCCGGGCATTAATTTCCAGAAGACCAAGTACCGTCATACCGCAGGACACTGCCGTATCCATGAGCATACGTGCCCGAGTCAACGCAGTTGTGCGGCTTTTCGGCTCATTCAGTCTGTCCACTCCCGTCACCACTCCGATGACGGCCGCCGCTCTACCCGACCGTGCAAGCTGCCGCAGAAGCTCCTGTTCAGAAAACGAGTCCGGCCTGCGGGCATCCATGACAAACAACAGACAGTCTGCCGTGAGACACTCCTCAAAAGCCAGATAGTTCTGTACGGGATCCATGGCGTTCAGTCCGGGTGTATCGACAAGAACAAGACCATGCCTCAGAATGTCGGCGGGGAGCTCGGCATCCACACGGGCGGCAAAAAGACTGCCTTTCTCTGCAGCAGAAAGAAACTCTCTCATCTGATCCGGGGTACTCAGCACCTCATCTTCTCGCGGCGGGACCTCCCTGCGAAACGCTTCCAGATGATCACAAAATTCTGAGGCTCCACCACGGCCTCTGACGCATTCCGCCAGTCTGGCACATTCATCATCCTTCAGAAAACGCACTTGCCCGCTGAACTGACCTCCCCAACGGAAGCGGGCTACTGCCGCTGTTTCCGGTACAGACTCCCTCACCGGAGAGTAGTCTCCTCCGAGAAGAGCGTTGACAAGTGAACTCTTTCCGCGTTTTCCCTCCCCCACAACTACCAGGGTAAACGGCTGCTCCGCCATGAGATGCCTGAAATCGGCCATGGCACGAGCGGTATCCACGTCACCGTTTTCCAGAG
>JAXVQY010000368.1:0-2981 GCA_037303805.1 bacterium
CGATGGGAAATTTCGTTGCCGTGGCTCTGGTGCTGCTTGTCCTTTTTCCTGTTTTTGCCGCACAGCTTCTGCACGACGTTCCGCGTCCCCGAGAGAAAAGCGGAAAATTTACTCTTCCGCCTCTCTGGGTTCTGATATTCGGTCTGCTCATGCTCTGTTCCTATTCGTCGGAAGGTTCGGTCGGCGAATGGGGCGTGCTGCTTCTGCATGAGGTCAAGGGAGCTCCAGAACATACGGCTGCGCTGGCGTACGCTTCCTTTTCCGTGGCCATGGTGGTCATGCGCTTTTTCGGCGACAGGCTTCGGGGACATTTCGGTGATGCCCCTCTGCTGAGGGTCTGCTCCGGCTGTGCCCTTGCGGGCATAGTGCTGGCGCTGCTTTCTCCATGGCCTTTTGTCTGTCTTGCAGGGTATTCCCTCATGGGAATCGGTCTTTCCGTCAGCGTGCCCATCATTTTCAGCGCTGCGGGCAGAAGACGGGATATGCCCACCGGTACCGTCACGGCTTTTCTTTCCATGCTGGCAGCCAGCGGTCAGCTGTTCATTCCTCCGCTTATCGGCATGCTCGGTTCTCTGGTCGGGCTGCAGGCCGCCATGGGCGTGGTTGTTTTCCTTTGTGCCGTCATGTTTTTCGGTGCCGGAGTAGTGAGGGATAAAAAAGCCTAGCATCTTCCTTTTCCGGCGTGTTGCCCGAATTGTCTCATCTCGGCGGTGTTCCATGAGACAGATGAAAAAAGTCCGGTCTTCGATGAAAACGTACGAAGACCGGACTTTCTGACAATATCAGAGAGGCAACACTATTTTCCGCTCATGTTCCTGTGCAGCAGTTCGTGTTCTCTTCCCTTGAGCAGGGTGGAGTACAGCGTATCCTGCAGGGGATTTTCGCTGGTTTTCTTTATCTGCATATTGATGTCCGTTTCGTAGAGGGAATCGCGGCGGGCCCGGAACATGTTTCCGTGAGAGGAAACAGGTTGTCCGCCTCCCATGATGCAGCCTCCGGGACAGGCCATGAACTCCACGAAGTCGTAGTTTTTACCGCCTTCACGAATGGCATTGAGCACCATGTCGGCATTACGAAGTCCGCTGACCACGGCGGCATGGATATCTCTGTCGCCGTGGTGGAAGGTAAACTCCCGTATGCCGTTTTCCTCACGTACACCCACGCGCTTGAGTTCGTCGATTTCCTGCCGGTTATGCCCGGCGAGGAAATTGCGCAGCACGGCTTCGGTCACACCGCCGCTTGCTCCGAAAATCAGACCCGCGCCGGAAGTGATGCCGAAGGGCATGTCTGCTGCGTCCTTGTCCGCACCGTTCAGCGTCAGGCCGTAGCTCTGGATCATGCCTATCAGCTCTTCCGTGGTCAGTACGTAGTCCACGTCCTGTCTGCCGTTGGTACGGGATTCCGGCCGCAGAATTTCGTCCTTTTTGGCCGTGCAGGGCATGATGGCTACGGAAACGAGACGGCGTCCCTTTTCGTCGGGGCTCTGCGCATCCCAGGCACGCAGGACGGCACCGAACATCTGCATGGGGGAACGACAGGTGGAAAGATTGGGAATGAACTCGGGATGTTTCTTTTCGCAGAAGCGTACCCATGCGGGGCAGCAGCTCGTGAAAAGAGGCAGCTTTTCGCCCGAGGCAAGGCGGGCCTCAAGTTCGCGACTCTCCTCCGTAACGGTGAGATCCGCGCCGAAGGCCGTGTCGTACACTTCTTCGAAGCCGAGACGATGCATGACCGTGACGAGACGGTTCATGACGTTTTTTCCGGCGGGAAAACCGAACCTGTCGCCTATGGCCGTACGGACGGCCGGAGCCACCTGGGCCACCACCTTGTTTTTCGGATCGGCAAGAGCCGTCCAGACTTCGTCCACGGTGCTCTTGATGGAAATCGCTCCCGTGGGACAGACCACACGGCACTGACCGCAGCCGACGCAGTCGGTTTCGGCCAGACGGCGATTGTAGGCCGGCGTGACCAGGGTGGCGACGCCCTTGCCCGCGAAGTCCAGAGCATCCACGGCCTGAATGTTGTCGCACATGCGCACGCAGTCGCCGCAGAGTATGCACTTGCTCGGCGTACGCACGATGCAGTTGGAACTGTTGTCCACATCATGGTGTTCCTGCGCACTCTTGAAGCGGATGTTCCGTACGCCCATGCGTTCGGCCAGATTCTGCAGGTGGCAGTCGCCGTTCTTGTTGCATATCGTGCAGTCGCGGTCGTGGGAGGCAAGGAGAAGTTCGAGAAGCGTGCGGCGGTACTTTCGCAGTTCCGGCGTGTTGGTCTGAATGTTCATGCCGTCGCGCGGGCGTACCGTGCAGGAGGCGAAATAACGGCCTTCCTCGTCCTTGACCGTGCAGAGACGACAGGCGCCGTACACGGAAAGTTCCGACACGTAGCAGAGCGTAGGCAGGTCGATGCCGGCCTTGCGTATGACCGTAAGCACATTGGTTTCATCGGTGAATTCGACGCGGATGCCGTCGATGATCATGCTGCCCATGGTTAGTCCTTGATGGAAATAGCGCCGAACTTGCAGTTCATCATGCAGGTACCGCACTTGATGCAGATTTCATGGTTGATGACGAAGGGCTGTCGGACCACGCCGCTGATGGCATGCACAGGGCAGATCCGGGAGCATTTCGAGCAGCCCTTGCAGCGTTTGGGGTCGATGTCGAAGAATATGAGTTCCTGATAGGGGCCGGGCAGATATTCCTCAATGACACGCTCTTCCCCTCCCTGATGCTCCAGAACGGAAAGCACCTGCCGTGCAATACTCTTGCCGAGTCCGCAGCGGGCGGTATGGTCTATGAGCGTTCCGATTTCGGTGAGCAGAGCGAGGTCCTCCTCTGAGGGACTGGGGAGAGGAGAGTCTGCAAGAATCTGCTGCATCTGCCTCGTGCCTTCGCGACAGGAAATGCATTTGCCGCAGCACTGGTCGCTGGTGAATTTTTCAAGAACGGCCAGAGCCTTCTGAGTTTCCGGTGACTTTT
>JAXVQY010000369.1:0-4624 GCA_037303805.1 bacterium
TATACCTGCAAGTTCCAATCTCAGTAAGGAGACCGCGCGTCATGAAAAGAACGTATCAGCCCAGCAAGATCAGCAGAAAGCGTACCCACGGCTTCCGCGCCCGCATGAGCACCCCCAACGGTCGCGCCGTTATCAGCCGCCGTCGTGCCAAGGGCCGCAAGAGCCTGTCCGCCTAATCGAGCGGTGCGCTTCCCGGCATTCCCCTTTCAGGAATCCGGCAGAACAAAGCAAATGTTTCGGGCGCGGCATTCCGCCACGCCCACATTTTGCGTTTAAAATCTGTACAAGCGCAGCATGGATCCTTTCCATGTCACTGACCTGGCCCAGAGAACGACGTATCACCCGCAGAGCGGAATATACCGCCTGCTATAACGGGGGAGAACGTCTGTTCACGAAATACTTCGTTGTGTTCGCCCGCCTCTCCGGCCCTGCCGGAACCGGGCGTCTCGGGCTTGCTGTCACAAAAAAATGCGGCAATGCCGTTGCAAGAAACCGCATCAAGCGTGTTCTTCGCTCCTTTTTCCGCCTGCATCAGGATGAAATGCCCGCCATGGACATTGTCGTCACGCCCAAAAAGCATCTGCGTGCCGACAAGTTCAGTCTCTGCCTTGCGGAAGCCGAACTTCTGCCCCTGCTTGCCGAGCTGACTTCGGCGGCAGGTGCCGGACCCGCCGCTTCCACCCCGTCGGGAGATGCGGCATGACTCTCGCCCAGCGGCTTCTCATTCTGCCCATCCGGTTCTACAAGCGCTGCATCTCGCCGCTTTATCCTCCCTGCTGCCGCTTCTATCCCTCCTGTTCCACCTACGCCATTCAGGCCATAGAAATTCACGGTCCCGTCAAGGGCCTCTGGCTGGCCGTCAGGCGCATCCTGCGCTGCCATCCCGGCAATCCGGGTGGCTTCGATCCTGTGCCCCCCCTCTCAACCGATCATCCCTCTGCGCACGACGCAGACTCTCAGGAACGTCATGGATAACCGTCGCCTCATCATTTCCGTCGTCATCTGCATGGCCCTTCTTTTCGGCTGGCAGGCCTTTTCCGAATACATGGGCTGGATTCCTGAACAGCCTCAGCCCGCGGCTACCGAACAGCAGCCCGCGCCTGAAGCTCAGGCTCCCGTCCCCGCCGAACCCGTGGTGCCCGTCGCCAAGTTCGTTCCTTCCGAAGGACGCGAAGTCCGTGTGGACACGCCTCTGTACGAAGCCGTATTCCATTCCGGCGGCGGCGTGCTTCAGTCGTTCAAGCTGAAGAACTACAACGCCACCATCGAACCCGATTCTCCCCTGTTCAACATGGTTTCTCCCGCTGCCGCCACCGTGGCGCCCATGGGCCTGCTCATCAACGGCCAGCCTTCCTGGAACATGGGACAGTGGAGCTTTGACGGCTCGGACATCAAGCTCGAAAACGGCGAAGCCACGCTTACCTTCGTCGGCGAAATGAACGGCATCCGCATCACCCGCGCCATCACCTTCCATGCCGATACCTATCTGATGGATGAAAAGGTCACCCTCACCGCCGCCGAAACCACTCCGGCCGCCCGCGTGTCCTACAGCCTCGGCGCCACCAATTTCAGCGGCAAGAGCAACTATGACGCCATGAGCATGGCCTGGAGCCTGAAGGGTTCCCTCGAACGCAACGTGGATGTGGAAGACCTTACCAAGGAAGGCGTCATGAGCTCCGGCGAAATCAACTGGGCCGGTCTCATGAGCAACTACTTCCTGTCCGCCGTTCTGCCCGAATCGAGCCAGAACTCCGTGTTCAAGGGCCGCATCACCGAAGGCGGCGTATGGCGCGCGGCCGTGGAACTTCAGGACATCACCCTGAACGCCGGTCAGCCCTCCGAACTGCACAACGCCTGGTGGCTCGGTCCCAAGAGCCGCGATCTGCTCGACGCCGCTCCCAACGGACTCAAGAATTCCGTGGACATGGGCATTTTCACCTTCCTCGCCGTGCCGCTGCTCAAGCTGCTGACCATCTTCGACGGTTTCCTCGGCAACTGGGGTCTGGCCATCATCCTGCTGACCATTCTCATCAAGATCGTGTTCTGGCCGCTTTCCCGCAAGAGCTTCAAGTCCATGGAACAGATGAAGAAGCTCCAGCCCATGATGAAGCAGCTGCAGGAGAAGTACAAGAACGACAAGGAAGCGCTCAGCCGTGAAATGATGCAGCTGTACAAGACCTACGGCGTGAACCCCATGGGCGGCTGCCTGCCCATTCTCATTCAGCTTCCCGTGTTCGTTGCTCTCTACCAGGCGCTGCTCAACTGCATCGAACTGCGTCATGCCGCCTTCATCACCTACCTGCCCGGTACGGACATGCTCTGGCTGGCCGACCTTTCCGTGAAGGATCCCTTCTACATCACCCCGCTGGTGATGGGCGCGACCATGTTCCTGCAGCAGTGGCTCAGCCCCGCCATGGGCGATCCGCAGCAGCGCAAGATCATGATGATCATGCCGGTCGTCTTCACCGTCATGTTCATCAACTTCCCCTCCGGTCTCGTCCTTTACTGGCTCTCCAACAACATTCTGTCCATCATCCAGCAGTCCTGGACCCTGCACAAAACCAAGTAGCAGGCGACAGACATGAGCGAATCCAAAGAATTTCTTGGAAAAACACTGGATGCGGCCATCGCGGAGGCATGTTCCTACTACGATGTGCCCAGAGAAAAACTGGAAATTGAAATCATAGAAGACGCCAAAACGGGTATCTTCGGCATCGTCGGTGCCCGCAAGGCAAAAATCCGCGCTCGTCTCGCCACGCTGCCCGATTTCATGCAGAGCAGCTCACCCTCTCAGGAAAAGTCCGAAAGGCAGGAAGGTCGTCGCCGCGGACGCGGGGAACGCCGTCGCGAAAAGGCGGAATCCTCGGAAAACGCCCGGGAGGAACAGAAGGAACGCCGGGAGGGCATCCGGGAAAAACGTCAGGAAGCCGATCACGACGCTCCGGAAAATCCCGTCCAGGAAGAACGGGGGCTGCCGGCCATCCGTACGGCCGGAGTTCCCGCGGTTGCCTCCGATCTTCAGACGACGCCCCGGGAAAATGCGAACGGAGAGGACTCTCCCGAACGCCCGGAGGATCAGCCTGAAGAAACTCCCCGGGGACGGCGCGGACGGCAGTCTAAGAATATGCCCCGCAAGGAAAGCGAACCCAGAGCCGAAGAATCCGACACCCTGGAAAGCACGCTTCCCCGCCTTCCGCTGGCCGAGCTTGATCAGGAAAAACTGGTCGAGTCCACGAAAAACATCATAAGCCGTCTTGTCGCGCCCATTCTGGACGTTGCTCCGGAAAACGTCGACCTCTCGCTGGAAATCGGCGAAGACCGCATTCAGGTTTCCGTCAAGAGCGAAGATACCGGTCTGCTCATCGGGCGTGACGGACAGAATCTCGCCGCCGTGCAGTATCTGGCCTCGCGCATGATCACCAGAGCCATGGGTTCACAGGTACGGCTGCAGGTGGATGCGGGAGACTATCACGTCCGTCAGGATTCCCGCCTCCAGGAGCTGGCTCTGGCCCTGGCCGAAAAGGTGAAGGCCACCGGCAAGGTCCAGACCACCCGTCCGCTCAGCGCCTACCAGAGAAGAGTGATCCATCTGGCGCTTCAGGACGATCCCGAGGTTCAGACCAGAAGTTCGGGAGAAGGGGCGCTCAAACACGTTGTCATCCTGCGCCGCAAGGATTAATGTCAGAGGTGCCCGGCAGACGTCGTGTTTGCCGGGCACTGCCGTCTGCCCGGTCCGGCAGGCGGTCCGCAGCGTCCACGCTCAGCGGGCCTTTCCCCCGCATGACGGGAGCAGACGCCGATGACGGCGATCCCTCCCGTACCGTTGCCGTCTTTCCTCTTCCGGAAGAAAGGCATTCATACTCAAAGGAGTTTCTGATGAACAAGCCAAGTACCGGACTCGCTCCCGAGGGTGCTCCCATCATCGGTCTGCTCACGGTTCTTTCCCTCTGTTCCGCCATGCTGGACTGGTGGCCCGTCACTGTTCTCTCGCTCATTCTGCTCTGGTTTTCCGTCCATTTCTTCCGCGATCCCGAAAGAGTGATTCCGCAGGAAGAAAATATCGCCGTCAGCCCTGCGGACGGTCGTGTCGTACGCATGGAGCACCGCACCGATCCCATGACGGGTGAAAACAGACTGTGCATCTCCATCTTCATGAACATCTTCAGCGTGCATGTGAACCGCGTTCCCGTTTCCGGCACGGTCACTGGCATACGCTACCTGCCCGGAAAATTCTTCAATGCCGCTCTGGACAAGGCATCGACGGACAACGAACAGTGCATCTGGCAGATGCGAGATACCGACGGAACTTCCTGGACATTCGTCCAGATAGCCGGACTCATTGCGCGCCGTATTGTTCCCCATGCCGAGCAGGGCGATGAACTCCGTCGGGGACAGCGCTTCGGCATGATACGTTTCGGCTCCCGCGTTGACGTCTATCTGCCCGCCGACTATGATCCTGCAGTCTCCATCGGTGAAAATGTCTTTGCCGGCCAGACTGTTCTGGCCAAGAAGTCCGCTTCTGAAGAAGCGTAGGAGAGGCTCTCATGCGTGATCCCAACAAGCCCGTTCCCCGCGGCGTCTATATTCTGCCCAATCTTTTCACCACGGCCAGCCTCTTTGCCGG
>JAXVQY010000370.1:0-4512 GCA_037303805.1 bacterium
TGCCGTGGAGCATGGCATAGACGGTACGTACGGCAGCTTCCATAACGCCGCCGGTGGTGCCGAAGATGCCGGCAGCTCCGGTGGAGTCGCTCATGAAAGGGGTATCGAAGGATTCGGGTTCGACTTCGGAAAGGTCGATGCCGCAGCGGCGCAGCATTCGGGAGAGTTCGCGCACGGTGAGCACCACGTCCGTGTCGGCCACCCCGTTGGTATGAAGCTGCGGGCGGGCGGCCTCATCCTTTTTGGCGGTACAGGGCATGATGGATATGGTGCGCATCTTTTTGGGGCTGAGCCCCATCTTTTCGCAGAGATAGGTTTTGCACAGTGCGCCCTGCACGGCCTGGGGAGAACGTGTGCTGGAGATGTACGGCAGAACTTCGGGGCAGTGCTTTTCGGCGTAGTTCATCCATCCGGGGCAGCAGGAGGTGAACATGGGCAGCTTGCCGCCGTTTCTGATTCGGCCCAGGAGCTCCGTGCCTTCTTCCATGATAACGACGTCGGCCGCAAAGTCCGTATCGGTGATGATGTCGAAACCGATGCGGCGGAGGGCCGCCACCAGACGCCCTTCCACGTTTTCACCGGAGTCGAACCCGAAGGCCTCTCCCAGCACCACACGAACGGAAGGGGCAAAGAAAACCACGGTAGTGATCTCAGGATCGGCAATGTAGTCGAGCACTTCGTCGTTCTGATCCCGCTCGGCCAGTGCTCCGGTGGGGCAGACTATCGTGCATTGACCACACTGGATGCATGCCGACGTGTTCTGACCGGGAAATCTGCCCACGCCCACATGAGTATGTATGCCGGTGCCGTCCACCGTGAGGGCGTTTACTCCCTGAACCGTGCGACAGACTTCCACACAGCGCAGGCAGCGGACACATTTGGTCATGTCGCGAACCATGCCGTGCGTGGTACAGTCGAGAGGGCGCTCTGCAGCAAGGCGGGGGGCAAAGCGGTTGGTGGCAAGGCCCACATATTCGGCAAGATCCTGAAGCTCGCAGTCTCCGTGGCGGGCGCAGGCCATGCAGTTCTGATCGTGGTCGGCAAAGATGAGCTCTGCCTGAAGCTTCTGCATCTTGCGGACTCGACCGGAGCGGGTGTTCACCTTCATGCCGTTTTGCATGGGCGTGTTGCAGGTGGTGACGATATCGGTGTTCCCCAGGGTGTCTGTGACTTCCGCCAGGCAGACGCGGCAGGTTCCGGGATTATGGTTCAGCGCCTGGAAGTGACAGAGCGAAGGGATGAAAATGCCGTTGCGACGGGCCACCTGAAGGATGGTTTCTCCCTGTTCGAAGGTATATTCACGGCCATTGATGAATGCTTTCATGGCATTTTTTCCTCTGCGGTCAGGCGTTGATGCCGGGAATGGAAAAACGGGTGACCACGGTCATGATGCAGCAGCAGCGCATGCAGCGTCCGGCTTCCTGCCAGGCCTCTTCCTGCGTCATGCCGAGCTCAACTTCCCTGAAATTGTGACTCCGCTGGACTGGTTCGAGTTCATTCAGTTTCACGCGGGGCTTCTGTTCCCGGCGGCAGATGTCGTCTTCGCCAAGCAGGTGGGCCTGTCTGATGAGGCGGCTGATACGTTCGCGCGCAATGAAGGGCGGCCTGCCGTTTTCCAGATAGCTGGCAATGGCATGAGCCCCTATGGAGCCTTGAGCCATGCCGTGAATGAGTACGCTGGGCCCCTTGGAACGGGGGCCGGAGGTGCCGTCGCCGCCGGCAAACACGCCGGGACGCGACGTGGCCTGATATGCGTCGACGAGAATGATGTTCTTGCGGTCGCAGGCTATGCCGTCGGCTTCCACGAGCATGTCAGGCTCCGTCATCTGCCCGATGGCCGCGATGACATGGCTGCAGGGGATGATGAATCCCGAATGCTGAACAGGTTTCACGCCGCGTCTGCCGGAGGCGTCGGGTTCGGTTTGCTGCATGGCCACGCAGGCAAGACCCGTGACTTTGCCGTTTTCCACCACAAGCCTGTCCTGACCGGTGAGAAAGTGAAACTCCACGCCTTCACGCACGGCATCCACGATTTCCTGACGATCGGCGGGTGCGTCGGCCTCGGTTCGGCGGTACACGAGATGTACCTTGCCCTTTGTCATGCGCACGGCGGAGCGGCAGCAGTCCATGGCCACGTTGCCGCCGCCCACAACCACGACGTCGCCTTCCATGGAGGGGGAGGCTCCCTGTTCCAGCCGGTCATGAACATGTTCGAGAAAATCTATGCCGTTCACATAGCCGGAGAGGGAGGTGTCCTCGCCTTCCATGCCGAGATAGCTGCCTCTGGGACAGCCTGTGGCGATGAACACGGCCTTGTAGCCGCGGTCGAACAGATCGTCGATATGAAAGTCCCGGCCGAGCTTCTGATGAAAGAAGAACATGCCGCCCATGTTCTTGACCAGTTCGTTTTCCTGTTCGAGTACATTTTTGGGCAGACGATAGAAGGGAATGCCGTAACGGGCCATGCCTCCGGCCTTGTCGTGGGCTTCGTAGATATCGACGGGGTATCCCATTTCGAGAAGCTGATAGGCGCAGGTAACCCCCACAGGCCCTGCGCCGATGACGGCGACGCGCTTGTTCTTATTGATGGTGCAAAGGTCGGGATGCAGAATTCCGGGAACGATGGTTTTGTCGGCGGCAAATCGCTTGAGATTTTTTATGTTCACGGGCGCATCCACCTGGGCTCGGCGGCAGGCCTGCTCGCAGTATCGTACGCAGACACGTCCGCAGGAACCGGCGAGAGGGAAGTGCCTGAGAATCACACCGGCAGCAAGATCGTTGTGTCCGTCCTGAAGGTAGTCGATATACCGGGGAACGTTCACGTGCCCGGGACAGGCCTCGATGCAGGGGCTCGTGGTGACGGAGTAGAATCCCTGCTCGCGTTCATATGGCAGAGGTCGCAGAGCGTCGGGGAAGAATGCAATGGCGTTCAGCAGTGGAACCGTGCCGGTTCTGCCTACGCCGCACAGCGATGTTTGATGCATTTGCTCGGCGATGTCGCGTACATCGTTCCAGGACACCTCATCTCCCCGGCAGGCTCTGGCGAGCTCCTGCACGAGAAGTGCGGAGCCTGCACGACAGGGGGAACATTTGCCGCAGGACTCGGCGGCAAGACGTTCGTGATGTTTCCACAGCGCCCACAGCAGACTTGCTTTGGGCGAGAATGCCAGGAATCCGCGATGACTGAGAAAGAGTTCCACAGGGTTGCCGTCGTTGAACTGATTGAAGAGATCCAGCGGCAGGTCCGGTTCCGCACCGGCGGTATTTCTGCGGTTGTCGTAGGCAACGTTGTCCCATACTCCGTAAAGCAGCTGCGGCATAGGATTGACTCCTTGATGGCACGGGTCATGATTCTGAAACGCGGGGATACGGCAAGTCGGCTCAGTATGCGGGTACGCTAGGCCTTTGCGGAGGGAACATCGGCAAGACGGAAGGAGAGCATCAGGCTGATCAGGCCGAGAGCCAGATAGATGAGAAAGCCTTTTTCGTACGGCAGCTGTCCCTGCGCGGATGAAAGAAGGGTGAGGAGATAGCCGATGATCATCTGCAGCATGGCCGTCAGCACGAAGAGGGAGGAGCTCATGAGGGCGGTGGAGGTGCCCACGAGGTGCGCCGGAATGCTGTCCTTGAGCAGAGCATAGATGACGGACGCACCGAGGTTGCCCGACAGGCAGATGAGCACGAAGGACAGGCATGCGGCGGCAGTGCCTGCACCGGAGCCGAGAAAGCATATCATGGCCGAGCCCGTAACGGCCAGAATGGAGGAAAGAATGATGACGCGCTTTCTGGAGCCGATTTTTTCCGAAAGCCATGCGCCGACGGGAGTGCCGATGATGAGTCCGAGAATGCCGACGGACAGCAGCTGTCCCACCTCTTCCGAAGAGAGACCGAAGACGGCGCCGTAGTAGGGGCCGGCCCAGAGGCTGGCGAAGGAAAAGAAAATGGACGAGGCCGTGATGTACCAGAGCAGAATGACTCGGAAGGAGGCAAGAGAGAAGAGAGCTCCTACGAGCGCCTTGAAGCTCTTATCGGGAGACGAGGTCTTTTCGGAAGAAGGAGCGGGGCCGTGCTCCTTTAGCAGAAACCAGAAGGCCGCTCCCAGGGCGAGACAGATGAGTCCGGAGATGAGAAAGAGGTTTCTCCAGCCCCAGACTTTATTGATGAAGGCCAGAGGCGAGGTGGAAAAGAGCATTCCAAATCCGCCCACGGCGAAGAATATGGAAATAAAGCGGATGTATCGGCGGGAGCTGAACAGGGAACTGATGGTCTTGAAGGATGAGGCCGTGACTATGGACATGCCCACGCCTACAAGAATGCGGGCCAGAATCGATGAGCCGAAACTCGCTGATACGGCAAAGAGGCAGCTGCCCATGCCTCCTATCAGTCCGAAGAGCAGAGAGAGAGGAATGCGCGGCCCGTACCGGTCGATGACGTAGCCCCCCGGAATCTGACAGAGCGCATAGCTGTAATGAAAGCCGGAGCCCAGCCAGCCCAGAGCCACGGGCCCGAAGG